>JBHJND010000392.1:0-2597 GCA_048497655.1 Caballeronia novacaledonica | reverse complement strand
TGCCGGCGTAGGCGGCGATCTCGTCGAGGCTCTCGATGTTGATCAGCGTCGAGTCCATGTCCAGCGCCAGCAGGCGGAAGTCGGCGAGCTTCATGGCCGGGTCGACGAACGCCGCATCGCACTTCCAGTAGGCCGACAGCGCCGCGGCGGCCTTGCGGCTGTCGGTGTCGTCCTGGACGTCGAGCAGGCGGGCGCTGTTCAGGCGCCGCCGCACGCGGCGGGCCGGCAGGCAACGCGGAAAGCATCCACCGCATCGGTGGGCAGGTCGGCGGATTGAATGACGAGGTCCATGGCGGGCATCATGCCAGCGCCTTGAACACGGCGCGCAGCTGCTGCAGGCGGGTGTCGAGGCTGGCCGTCTTCACCTCGATGCGCAGCTTCTCCGGGCCGGCCAGGCGCATGTTGCGCTCGCGCTGCAGCATCGCGAACAGGCGCGCCGGGTCGACCGGCGCGTCCGGCACGAAGCTCAGCACGATGAGCTCGCCCGAGGCGTCGATCTTCTTCACGCCGAGTTGCTCTGCGGCCAGCCGCAGCCGGTGCGTCTCGATCAGCGCGCGCGCAGCCTCCGGCAGCCTGCCGTAGCGGTCGATCAGTTCCTCCTGCAGCGACTGCAGGGCGTCGTCGCCATCGCAGCTGGCCAGCTTCTTGTACAGCGACAGCCGCTGGTGCACGTCGCCGACGTAATCCGGCGGCAGCAGCGCCGGCACGTGCAGGTTGATCTCGGTCACCGCCGCCAGCGGCGCCAGCAGGTCGGGCTCGCGGCCGGAGCGCAGCGCCCGCACGGCGGCGTTGAGCATCTGCGTGTACAGGTCGAAGCCGACCTCCTGCATGTTGCCGCTCTGCGACTCGCCGAGCACCTCGCCGGCGCCGCGGATCTCCAGGTCGTGCATGGCGAGATAGAAGCCGCTGCCGAGCTCCTCGAGGTTCTGGATCGCCTCCAGCCGCTTCTCGGCGTTCTTGGTCAGTGCCTCCGGATCGGGGATCATCAGGTAGGCATAGGCCTGGTGGTGCGAGCGACCGACGCGGCCGCGCAGCTGGTGCAGCTGCGCCAGGCCGAAGCGGTCGGCGCGATGAATGATCATCGTGTTGGCCGCCGGCACGTCGATGCCGGTCTCGATGATCGTCGTGCACAGCAGCAGGTTGAAGCGCTGCTGGTAGAAGTCGTGCATCACGCGCTCGAGCTCGCGCTCGGCCATCTGCCCGTGGGCGATCTCGATGCGCGCCTCCGGCACCATTTCGGCCAGCCGGGCGCGCCGGTTGTCGATCGTCTCCACCTCGTTGTGCAGGAAGTAGATCTGCCCGCCGCGGCGCAGCTCGCGCAGGCAGGCCTCGCGGATCAGGCTGGCGCTCTCCTGCCGGACGAAGGTCTTGATCGCCAGCCGCCGCTGCGGCGCGGTGGCGATGACCGAGAAGTCGCGGATGCCCTCCAGCGACAGCGCCATCGTGCGCGGGATCGGGGTGGCGGTCAGCGTCAGCACGTCGACCTCGGCGCGCAGCGCCTTCAGCCGCTCCTTCTGGCGCACGCCGAAGCGGTGCTCCTCGTCGATGATCACCAGCCCGAGGCGGCCGAAGCGAAGCTCCGGCGTCAGCAGCTTGTGGGTGCCGATGACGATGTCGATTGCGCCGGAATTGATGCCGGCGATCGCCGCGCTGACTTCCTTGGCCGAGCGGAAGCGCGACAGTTCCTCGATGCGCACCGGCCAGTCGGCGAAGCGGTCGCGGAAGGTCTGCGTGTGCTGCTCGGCGAGCAGGGTGGTCGGGCACAGCACGGCGACCTGCCTGCCGCCGGCCACGGCCATGAAGGCGGCGCGCAGCGCCACCTCGGTCTTGCCGAAGCCGACGTCGCCGCACACCAGCCGGTCCATCGGGAAGCCGGCCGACATGTCGCGCCGCACCGCCTCGATCGCCGCCTGCTGGTCCGGGGTCTCCTCGAAGCCGAATCCCGCGGCGAAGGCCTCGTAGTCGTGCGCGCTGAACTCGAAGGCGTGGCCCTTGCGCGAGGCGCGCACCGCGTACAGGTTCAGCAGTTCGGCGGCCGTGTCGCGCACCTGCTTCGCCGCCTTCCTCTTCGCCTTGTCCCAGTCGGCGCCGCCGAGGTGGTGCAGCGGCGCGGCGTCGGGGTCGGCGCCGCTGTAGCGGGAGATCAGGTGCAGCTGCGCCACCGGCACGTACAGCCTGGCGTCGTTGGCGTACTGCAGGTGGAGGAACTCGGCCGGGCCGGCGCTCTCCTCGCCGCCGAGGTCCATCGACTCCAGCCCGAGGTAGCGGCCGATGCCGTGCTCGACGTGCACCACCGGATCACCGACGCGCAGCTCCGCGAGGTCGCGGATCATCGCCTCGACGTTCGAGGCTCGCTCGCGGTGGCGGGCGCGGCTTCGCCGCGGGCTGGTCTCGTACAGCTCGGTCTCGGTGATCAGCGCCAGCCGCGCCTGCGGCAGCGCGAAGCCGCCGTGCAGCGGCGCCACGCCGAGAGCCAGCGGCGCGTCGCCGCCGAGGAAGCCGGCGAAATCGGCGTTGTCGCCGAACGGCAGGCCGTACTCGCGCAGCATCTGCGCGATGGTCTCGCGCCGCCCCGCCGAGTCGGCGGCGAGCAGCAC
>JBHJND010000391.1:0-3777 GCA_048497655.1 Caballeronia novacaledonica | reverse complement strand
AACGTCGGCATCCCGGCCGCCGAGATCAACAAGCGCGGCGCGCTGACCGTGTGGCAGCGCCTGGAGTACCTGGTCGACCCCGGCACCTGGCACCCGCTGCACAGCCTGTACAACCCGCAGGACAACGAAGAAGGCACGACCAATGTCGTCGACGGCCTGGCGAAGATCGCCGGCCGCTGGGCGGTGGTGATCGGCTTCGACAACAAGGTGCTCGCCGGCGCGTGGATCGCCGGCCAGGCGGACAACATCCTGCGGGTGACCAATCTCGCCAAGCGGCTGCGCCTGCCGCTGGTTTGGCTGGTGAACTGCAGCGGCGTGAAGCTGCCCGACCAGGAGAAGTTCTATGCCGACCGGCGCGGCGGCGGCACGCCGTTCTACCGCCACGCGGAACTGGAGCAGGCGGGCATTCCGGTGCTGGCCGGCATCTACGGCACCAACCCCGCCGGCGGCGGCTACCAGAGCATCAGCCCGACCATCCTGCTCGCCCACAAGGACGCCAACATGGCCGTCGGCGGCGCCGGCATCGTCTCCGGGATGTCGCCGCGCGGCGGCTTCGACATCGAGGGCCTCGAGGAACTGATCGCGCGCACGCGCGAGTTCAAGGAGCGGCCGCCGGGGCGGGTCGACATCCACCACGACCAGACCGGCTTCTTCACCCGCGTCTACGACGACGAGAAGGGCGTGCTCGACGGGCTGAAGGAGTACATGCGCGCGATCCCCGCCTACGAGCCGGGCTTCTTCCGCGTCGCCGAGCCCGCCGAGCCGGCGTTCGCCGCCGAGGATCTTTATCACCTGCTGCCCTTCAACCAGAAGGAGACCTACTCGTTCGACGACCTGCTGGCGCGGCTGGTCGACGGCAGCGAGCACATGGAGTTCAGGCCGGACTACGGGCCGGAGATCTATGCCGGGCTGGTGAAGATCGACGGCATGCTGGTGGGCGCGATCGGCAACCGCCAGGGGCTGCTGCCGAAGGGCTACCCCGAGTACGCCGACTACCCCGGCATCGGCGGCAAGCTGTACCGGCAGGGACTGATCAAGATGAACGAGTTCGTCACGCTGTGTGGGCGCGACCGCGTGCCGGTCGTCTGGTTCCAGGACACCAGCGGCATCGACGTCGGCGACATCGCCGAGCGGGCCGAGCTGCTCGGCCTGGGCCAGTCGCTGATCTACTCGATCCAGTCGACCGACGTGCCGATGATGCTGGTGGTGCTGAGAAAAGGCACCGCCGCCGCACACTACGTGATGGGCGGGCCGACTGCCAACCGGCACAACGCGTTCACGCTCGGCACGGCGGCCACCGAGATCTACGTGATGCACGGCGAGACCGCCGCGGTGGCGACCTACGCGCGCCGCGCGGTCAAGGACAAGGACGCCGGCAAGCCGCTCGAGCCGATCGCCGAGAAGATGAACGAGATGGCAAGGAAGTACTACGACACCTCGCGCCCCGAGTACTGCGCGCGCCACGGATTCGTCGACGAGATCGTGAGCCTCAAGGCGCTGCGCGGTTATCTCAAGGCCTTCGCCGGCGCGGCGTACCAGAACCCGCAGTCGATCTGCCCGCGGCACCAGATGCTGCTGCCGAGGGTCATCAGGGGGTAGGCCCCGGCCGGGCCGGCGGTCCTAGATCAGCCCCATCCCCTTCAGCACCGACAGCATCACCGCCGCCGCGACCACCGAGCCGATCTGGCCGCCGGTGTTGGCGCCGGCGGCGTGCATCAGCAGGTGGTTCTTCTTGTTGTAGCGCAGCCCCTGCGTCTGCACGACCCGTGCCGCCATCGGGTAGGCGGAGATGCCCGCCGCGCCGATCAGCGGATTGACCTTGCCGCCGGTGAGCGCGCACACCAGCTTGCCGAACAGCACGCCGGCGACGGTGTCGAGGCTGATCGCCAGGAAGCCGAGGGCGAAGATCGCCAGCGTGGTCGGCTTCAGGAATGCGTGCCCCTCCATCGTGCCGCCGATCGCCAGTCCCAGGAACAGAGTGACGATGTTGGCGATCTCGTTTTCCGAGGCCTTGGTCAGGCGCGCGACCACGCCCGACTCGCGCATGAAGTTGCCGAGCATGATGGTGCCCAGCAGCGGCAGCCCCTTGGGCGCGATCAGCCCGCCAATCAGCGTCACGACGATCGGAAACAGCAGCTTGGTCTGCGGCGAGACGCTGCGCTTCACGGCCGCCATCTTGATCACCCGTTCGCGCTCGGTGGTCAGTGCCTTCATGATCGGCGGCTGGATGATCGGCACCAGCGCCATGTACGAGTACGCGGCGACCGAGATCGGCCCGAGCAGCTGCGGCGCGTACTGCGACGCGACGTAGATCGCCGTCGGCCCGTCGCAGGCGCCGATCACCGCGATCGCCACCGCTTCGAGCTGCGGGAAGCCGAGAGCCAGCGCCAGCAGCAGGGTGAGGAAGATGCCGACCTGCCCGGCGGCGCCGAACAGCAGGATGCGCGGGTTCTCCAGCAGCGGCCCGAAGTCCGTCATCGCGCCGATGCCGACGAAGATCAGCAGCGGGAAAAGCTCGTTGGCGATGCCGGCCTCGTACAGCGTGCGGATGAACCCGTCCTTGTCCATCAGCTCGCTCAGCGGGATGTTCACCAGGATGCAGCCGAAGCCGATCGGCACCAGCAGCAACGGCTCGACCTCCTTCTTGACGCCGAGCCACAGCAGCGTGCCGCCGACCGCCAGCATGACCACGTTGGGCAGCCCGTCGGACATCAGGAAGCTGATGCCGGCCGCCAGTCCGGAAAGCCCTGCCAGGATGCTCTCGAGCATGTCGCTTCTCCCCGTTCAGGACTTCTTCTCGGCTTCGTCCTGCGCCTGCAGCGGAAAGACCCTCTTCAGCAGGTCGACCACCAGGCCGAGGACCCAGAGGGTGAGGAAAGTGCCGCCGACGCCGACCACGGTCATCGTCAGGCCGAAGCTCAGGTTGTCCATCTCCGCTCCCCCGCAAGACAGGCTTTCGGTTCGCAACGGCCTACGAGAACGCCTGGATCCCGGTCATCGCGCGGCCGAGGATCAGCGCGTGGATGTCGTGCGTGCCCTCGTAGGTGTTGACGACTTCCAGGTTCACCAGGTGGCGCGCGATGCCGAACTCGTCCGAGATGCCGTTGCCGCCGAGCATGTCGCGGGCACTGCGCGCGATGTCCAGCGCCTTGCCGCACGAGTTGCGCTTCATGATGCTGGTGATCTCGACCGCCGCCGTTCCTTCGTCCTTCATCCGGCCCAGCCGCAGGCAGCCCTGCAGCGCCAGCGAGATCTCGGTGAGCATGTCGGCGAGCTTCTTCTGGACCAGCTGGTTGGCCGCCAGCGGCCGGCCGAACTGCCGGCGGTCCAGCGCATACTGGCGGGCGCGGTGCATGCAGTCCTCGGCCGCGCCCAACGCCCCCCAGGCGATGCCGTAGCGCGCGCTGTTCAGGCAGGTGAACGGGCCCTTCAGGCCGCGCACCTCGGGAAAGGCGTTTTCCTCGGGACAGAAGACGCCGCTCATCACGATTTCGCCGGTGACCGAGGCGCGCAGGCCGACCTTGCCCTTGATGACCGGGGCGCTCAGTCCCGGCCAGCCCTTCTCCAGCACGAAGCCGCGAATCGCGCCTTCGTCGTCCTTGGCCCAGACCACGAACACGTCGGCGATCGGCGAATTGGTGATCCATGTCTTGGCGCCGTCGAGCTGGTAGCCGCCGGGAACCTTCTTCGCGCGGCTGGCCATCCGGCTTGGATCGGACCCGTGGTTCGGTTCGGTCACGCCGAAGCAGCCGATCAACTGGCCGCGCGCCAGCCCGG
>JBHJND010000390.1:0-2806 GCA_048497655.1 Caballeronia novacaledonica | reverse complement strand
GCATCCTCTGGCGCGGCCGCGACATCAGCCGGCTCAGCCAGGCCGAGATGCGCCCGGTGCGGCGAGAGCTGCAGGCGGTGTTCCAGGATCCGTACTCGTCGCTGAACCCGCGCATCCGCGCCGCCGACATCGTCGCCGAGCCGCTGCGCAACTTCGAGGACATGTCCTCCGCCACTGCGCGCGATCGAATGGCGCAGCTGTTCGAGCGGGTCGGCCTGCGCGCCGACCAGATGGTCAAGTATCCGTTCGAGTTCTCCGGCGGCCAGCGGCAGCGGCTGGGCATCGCCCGCGCCCTTTTCGTGCGGCCGAAGCTGATCGTCTGCGACGAGCCGGTCTCGGCGCTCGACGTCTCGGTGCAGGCGCAGGTGATCAACCTGCTGATGGACCTGCAGCGGGAGATGCACCTGTCGTATCTGTTCGTCGCGCACGACCTGGCGGTGGTCGAGCACATCAGCCACCGGGTGGCGGTGATGTACCTCGGCAAGATCGTCGAGATCGCGCCGAAGAAGGAGATCTTTACCCGCCCGCAGCACCCGTACACCGAGGCGCTGCTGGAGGCGGTGCCGGTGCCGAACCCGAAGGTGCGCAAGCAGCGGCGCGTGCTGACCGGCGACGTGCCTAGCCCCATCGACCCGCCGCCGGGCTGCCGTTTCCACACCCGCTGCCCGTACGTCGAGGAGCGCTGCCGGCGCGAGGAGCCGCCGCTGCAGCAGGTGACGCCGAGCCAGTGGGTCGCCTGCCACCTTCGGCAGCCGGCCGCTGCCGCCGCCGCGACGCAGGCGACCGCATGAAAGGCGAGGCGCGCGCGATCCGCAACGCGCACGCGGCGCCGCCGGAGGAGCCGTACGGCGCGCAGCGCACCGCGGTGATGAGCGGCGAGCGCTTCGACGCCGCGTTGGCCGAGATCTCGAGCTGGCCCGGCTACGCCGCGACACCGCTGCACCGGCTCGACGCGCTGGCGGCGAAGCTCGGCCTGGCGTCGCTGCGCTACAAGGACGAGCGCGGCCGCTTCGGGCTGGGCAGCTTCAAGGCGCTCGGCGGCGCCTACGCGGTGGCCAACGTCCTGCGCCACAAGGTGATGGAGGCGCGCGGCCTGCCGGACGTGACCTCGCGGCAGCTGCTGTCCGGCGCCTTCGCCGACCTCGTGCGCGGCGCCACCGTGACCTGCGCCACCGACGGCAACCACGGCCGCTCGGTCGCTTGGGGCGCGCGGCTGTTCGGCTGCCGGTGCGTCATCTTCGTCCACCAGCACGTTAGCCAGGGCCGGCGCGACGCCATCGCGAAATACGGCGCCGAGGTGCGCGAGGTCGAGGGCAACTACGACGACGCCGTGCGCCACGCCGCGGCCACCGCGCAGGCCTGCGGCTGGACGGTGGTCTCCGACACCTCGTATCCCGGCTATCGCGACATCCCGCTCGACGTGATGCACGGCTACGGCGTGATGGCCGCCGAGATCGCCGATCAACTCGGCGGCACGCCGCCGACGCACGTGCTTGCGCAGGCGGGTGTCGGCGCGCTGGCCGCCGCGGTGTGCGCCAGCTTCTGGCTGCGCTGGGGCGAGGCGCGGCCGCGCTTCGTCGTCGTCGAGCCGCTGCACGCCGACTGCGTCTATCGCAGCCTCGAGGCCGGCCGGCCGGTGGTGGTCGGCGGCAGCCTCGACACGGTGATGGCGGGGCTCGCCTGCGGCGAGGTCTCGGAGCTGGCGTGGGAGATCCTGCACGGCGGCGCGAATGCCGCGGTGGCGCTCGACGATGCCTACGCGCTGGAGGCGATGCGCCTTCTTGCCCGTCCTGCGGCAGGCGACCCGCCGATTGTCGCCGGCGAGACCGGCGGCGCCGGGCTCGGCGCGCTGCTCGCCGCGCGCGACTATCCTGGGATCCGCGCCGCGCTCGCCCTCGACGCAGGCTCCCGCGTGCTGCTGCTGGGCAGCGAGGGCGACACCGACCCGGCGATCTACCGCGAGGTGGTCGGGCGCAGCGCGCAGGAGGTGCTGGCATGAAGGTCGAGCAGTTGCGGATCAGCGAAGCACGCCTGATGGCGCGCCTTTCCGAACTGGCGGCCATCGGCGCCACCGCCGACGGCTCCTGCTGCCGGCTGGCGCTGACCGACGAGGACAAGGCGGGGCGCGACCTGGTCGTTCGCCGGATGCGCGAACTCGGGCTGCAGGTGCGCGTCGACCCGATCGGCAACATCTTCGGGCTGCGCCGCGGCGCCGAGGACAGCGAGCCGGTGATGACCGGCTCGCACATCGACACCGTGCGCACCGGCGGCCGCTACGACGGCAACCTCGGCGTGCTCGGCGGGCTCGAGGTGGTGCAGGTGCTCAACGAGGCCGGCATCGTGACGCGCCGGCCGCTGGTGGTCGGCGTGTTCACCGACGAGGAAGGGGCGCGCTTCCAGCCCGACATGCTGGGCTCGCTGGTCTACGCCGGCGGGATGCCGCTGGCGCAGGCCTACGCGACGGCGAGCATCGACGGCAAATTGCTGCGCGACGAGCTGGCGCGCATCGGTTACCTGGGCGACGCGCCGCTGCCGCTTTACCGGCCGCACGCCTTCGTCGAACTGCACATCGAGCAGGGGCCGGTGCTGGAGTCGGCCGGGCTGCCGGTGGGCGTGGTCACCGCGATCAACGGCGGCAACCGGTTCAGCGTGGAGATGACCGGGATGGCCGGCCACGCCGGCACCGTGCCGATGGGGCTGCGGCGCGACGCGCTGGCCGCCGCCGCCGAATGCGTGCTCGCGGTCGAGCGCGTCGCCGCGGCGCAGGCCGAGGTCGTCGGCACGGTCGGCCGCATCCATGCGGACC
>JBHJND010000389.1:0-12018 GCA_048497655.1 Caballeronia novacaledonica | reverse complement strand
CGGAACTTCGCGAGCGGGTCGAGGACGTGGTGCTGAACCGCCGCGCCGATGCCGGCGAGCGGCTGGTGGCGTTCGCCGAGCAGGTCAAGGCCGGCGGCAAGGAGAGGAAGGAAGACCTCGCCTGGCGCGCCGAGCCGGTCGAGAAGCGGCTGGCGCACGCGCTTATCCACGGCATCACGCAGTACATCGTCGAGGACACCGAGGAGTGCCGCGCCGCTGTCGCCGCCCGGGCGGGGCGCCCGATCGAGGTGATCGAGGGGCCGCTGATGGACGGCATGAACATCGTCGGCGATCTGTTCGGCGCCGGCAAGATGTTCCTGCCGCAGGTGGTCAAGAGCGCGCGGGTGATGAAGCAGGCGGTGGCGCACCTGGTGCCGTTCATCGAAGAGGAGAAGGCGCGGCTCGCCGCCGCCGGCGGCGAGGTCCGCGCCAGAGGCAAGGTGGTGATCGCCACCGTCAAGGGCGACGTGCACGACATCGGCAAGAACATCGTCGCCGTGGTCCTGCAGTGCAATAACTTCGAGGTCGTGAACATGGGCGTCATGGTCCCGGCCGACAAGATCCTCGCCGCCGCGCGCGACGAGGGCGCCGACATGATCGGCCTGTCGGGACTGATCACTCCGTCTCTGGAGGAAATGGCGCACGTGGCGCGCGAGATGCAGCGGCAGGGCTTCTCGATGCCGCTGCTGATCGGCGGCGCCACCACTAGCCGCGTGCACACGGCGGTGAAGATCGCGCCGCACTACACCCGCGGGCCGGTGGTCTACGTGTCGGACGCCAGCCGCTCGGTCGGCGTGTGCCAGAACCTCGTCTCCGACGAGGCGGCGACCCGCTTCATTGCCGAGATCACCGCCGAGTACGAGCGGGTGCGCGAGCAGCACGCGGCGAAGAAGGGGCCGGAGCTGATCCCGCTTGCCGAGGCGCGGGCGAATGCCAGCCGCATCGACTGGGCCGGCTACCTGCCGCCGAAGCCCAAGTTCATCGGCCGCCGGCTGTTCCGCAACTACGACCTGGCGATGGTCGCCAAGTACGTCGACTGGGGGCCGTTCTTCCAGACCTGGGACCTGCACGGCAAGTTCCCGCAGATCCTCGCCGACGAGGTGATCGGCGAGCACGCGCGGCAGGTGTTCGCCGAGGGCGAGAAGATGCTCGAGCGGATCATCGCCGAGCGCTGGCTCACCGCCAACGGCGCGCTGGCCTTCTACCCGGCCAACAGCGTCGGCGACGACATCGAGGTCTACCGCGACGAGTCGCGCCGCGAGCGGCTCTTCACCTGGCACGGGCTGCGCCAGCAGACACGCAAGCCGGTCGTCGACGGCCGGCCGAACCCCAACCAGTGCCTGAGCGACTTCATCGCGCCCAGCAGCACGGGCATCGCCGACTACATCGGCCTGTTCGCCGTCACCAGCGGCATCGGGCTGGAGGCGCGCGAGGCCGTCTTCCAGTCGCGGCACGACGACTACGGCGCGATCATGCTCGAGGCGATCGCCGACCGGCTGGCCGAGGCCTTCGCCGAGCTGCTGCACGAGCGCGTGCGCCGCGACCTCTGGGGTTTCACCTTCGGCGAGGACCTGACCAACCAGCAGCTGATCCGCGAGGCCTACCGCGGCATCCGCCCGGCGCCCGGCTACCCGGCCTGCCCGGAGCACGCAGTCAAGCGGGTGATGTTCGAGGTGCTCGGCGCCTCCGAGATCGGCATGGGGCTGACCGAGAACTACGCGATGACACCGCCGTCGTCGGTCTCCGGCTTCTACTTCTCGCACCCGCAGGCGAAGTACTTCAACGTCGGCCGCATCGGCCGCGACCAGCTCGAGGACCTGGCAAAGCGCAAGGGCGAGTCGGTCGACGAGCTCGAGCGCTGGCTGGCGGCCAGCCTGGGCTGACGGCAGGCGCGCGGCGCCGGGGTGGCTGCGGCTGCCTCGGCGCTGTACGTCCGTCTGCCGCGAACCCCGGCGCGCTTGATCTGGGTCGGATCGCACCCATTTCCTCGCTCATAAGCTGTAGTTGCTGCGGACCCTCGGGAGGCCGCGATGATGTCGATGAGCAGGCCGGCGACGAGACCGGCCGCGGTGGCGGGGATGTTCTACCCCGCGTCCGCCGCCGAACTGTCCCGCCAGGTCGATGAACTTCTGGCCGCAGCGGCGGGCCGCGAGCGAGCGCCGGCGCCGAAGGCGCTGATCGCGCCGCACGCCGGCTACGTGTACTCCGGGCCGATCGCCGCCAGTGCCTATGCGCAGGTCCGTTCGCAACGCGGCCTCATCCGACGCGTGGTCCTGCTCGGGCCGGTGCACCGCGTGCCGGTGCGCGGGCTGGCGCTGCCGGGCGTGCAGCGCTTCGCAACACCGCTGGGCGAGGTGCCGGTCGACGCCGAGGCGGTCGACGCGCTGCGCGACCTGCCGCAGGTGGTCGAGAGTCCTGCTGCCCACGCCGCCGAGCACTCGCTCGAAGTGCACCTGCCTTTCCTGCAGCGGGTGCTCGGCGAGTTCTCGCTGCTGCCGCTGGCGGTCGGCGACGCCACGGCCGAGGAAGTCGCCGAGGTGCTCGACCGGCTGTGGGGCGGCGAGGAGACGCTGATCGTCGTCAGCTCCGACCTGTCGCACTACCTGCCGTACGACGCCGCGCGGCGCATCGACCGCGACACCGTCGACCACCTGCTGTCGCTCGACGCCGCGATCGACCACGAGCGGGCCTGCGGCGCCACGCCGATCGGCGGCCTGCTGCTGGCCGCACGCCGGCGCGGCCTGCGGGCCGAGCTGATCGACCTGCGCAATTCGGGCGACACCGCCGGCGACCGCCGGCGGGTGGTCGGTTACGCCGCGGTCGCCTTCCGGCCGTCGCCGTCGGCGCGTCCCGGCATCGAGGACGACGAGGCCGCCGACAAGGGCGACGTGCTGCTCGCCCATGCGCGCTCGGCGATCGCTGAGGCGCTGCGCCTCGCGCCGCGTCCGGCGCCGGAGCGGGCGTTCCTGCAGCGTCCCGGCGCCACCTTCGTCACCCTGCGCAGTTCCGGCGAACTGCGCGGCTGCATCGGCTCGCTGCAGGCACGGCGGCCGCTCGGCGCCGACGTACGCGCCAACGCAGTGGCGGCCGCGTTCGAAGACCCGCGCTTCGCGCCGCTGCGCGCCGCGGAGTACGGCGAGATCGACGTCGAGGTCTCGCTGCTGTCGGCCGCAGCGCCACTGCCGGTGGCGAGCGAATACGACCTGCACGCGCAGCTGCAGGCCGGCGTGGACGGGCTGATCCTCGAGCTGGGCTCGCGCCGCTGCACCTTCCTGCCGCAGGTGTGGGAGATGCTGCCGGGCGCGCGCGAGTTCGTCGACGAGCTGAAACGCAAGGCCGGGCTGCGGCGCGACTTCTGGTCGGACGAGCTGCGCTTCTCGCGCTACACGGTCGAGAAGTTCACCGAGACGGAGGCGGCATGAGCCCCGCCGTCACCGAACGCGAAAAGAGGCAGCAACCCGATGAGCACCACCCGGCGCGCTGGTGGCACAGGCTCGACGACGGCCGCATCCAGTGCGACCTGTGCCCGCGCGACTGCCGCCTGCACGAAGGCCAGCGCGGGCTGTGCTTCGTGCGCATGATGGAAGGCGGCCGCATGGTGCTCGCCACCTACGGTCGCTCTTCCGGCTTCTGCGTCGACCCGATCGAGAAGAAGCCGCTCGCCCACTTCTACCCCGGCTCGTCGGTGTTCTCGTTCGGCACCGCCGGCTGCAACCTGGCCTGCAAGTTCTGCCAGAACTGGGACATCTCCAAGTCGACCGAGATGGACCGGCTGATGGACGCGGCTTCCCCGTCGGCGATCGCCGAGGCGGCCGCGGAGGCCGGCTGCCGCAGCGTGGCCTTCACCTACAACGACCCGGTGATCTTCGCCGAGTACGCGATCGACGCCGCGATCGCCTGCCACGCGCGCGGGCTGGCCACGGTGGCGGTCACCGCCGGCTACATGCACGCCGGCCCGCGCGCCGAGTTCTACGCGCACATGGACGCCGCCAACGTGGATCTCAAGGCGTTCACCGAGGAGTTCTACTTCAAGCTCACCGGCGCCCACCTCGCTCCGGTGCTGGAGACCTTGAAGTACGTGGTGCACGAGACCGCCTGCTGGACCGAGATCACGACGCTGCTGATCCCGGGCAAGAACGACTCGGACGCCGAGATCCGCGCCATGTGCCGGTGGATCGCCAGGGAACTGCGGCCCGACGTGCCGCTGCACTTCACCGCCTTCCATCCCGACTACAAGCTCGACGACCTGCCGGCGACTCCGGTTGCGACACTGGCGCGGGCGCGGCGCATCGCGCACGAGGAAGGGCTGCATTACGTCTACACCGGCAACGTGCACGACCGCGAAGGCGGCACCACCTTCTGCCCGCGCTGCCACGCGCAGCTCATCGAGCGCGACTGGCATCGCATCCTGCGCTACGAGATCAGCGGCGACGGGCGCTGCCCGCATTGCGCCGCCGCCATCGCCGGCCGCTTCGAGCCATACCGCGGCAGTTTCGGCAACCGGCGCTTCGCGGTGCGCGTGGCGCGGTGATCGCCGCCGCGACGACGGCGGTCTCCCGCCCGCCGGCCGCGTGCCGGCACCGCGCAGGTCGCTCACTGCGGCGCTGCGCTCAGGCGGCTTTCGATGGCAGCACGCCGGCGTCGCGCAGGAACTGCTCGCAGATCGCCGCCAGCGGCACGCCATCGCGCACGCAGTACGGGTGTCCGCCCGGACCGCCGCTCCACTGGTGGCCGAGCCCGGCGACGTCGATCCGCCGCAGCCGCAGCGCGTCGTCGCTGCGGAAGTCGGTCACCGTCGCCGCCGCGCTTCCCGGCTCGGCTGCGGCGACCTCCCTGCCTTCGCGACCCAGCGAGGCGAGCGCCTGTTCCTGCAACTGATCGGCGCAGCGCGAGTGGACCACCGTGTCCTCGGCGCCGTGCACGATCGCCAGCGGCGCGCAGGCGCCTTGCTGCACGCCGAGCGCCGTGACCGCCGGCAGCCGCAGGCCTCGCTTCATCACCTCGCGCGGATCCTGCAGGTTGTGGCTGCCGAGCAGTGGCGGCGCGGCCACCGCGACGACCGCGCGGATGCGATCGCCCAGGTGAAACGCCAGCAGCGCCGCCAGCCCGCCGCCGGCCGACAGCCCGACCGCCGCGACGGCACCCGCCCGTACGCTTAGCCGTCCCTCCACGTCGTCGAGCATCGCCCGGACCACGCGGATCTCGCCCTCGCCGCGCTGCGCCTGCGGCATGAACCAGTTCCAGCAGCGATACGGGTTGGCCAGCCGGCGCTGCTGCGGGCAGAGCAGCCGCAGCCCCGCGCGGTCGGCGAGCCTCGTCAGCCCGGCCGCGTAGGCGAACCCAAGCGACCGCTGCCGGCAGCCGTGCAGCACGACGAGCAGCGGCGCCGCCTCGTCGTCGGGCAGTCCCGGCGGCGCATACAGGCCGTAGCGCCACACGCGCACGGCGAACGGCCAGGCCAGCCAGTTCACGCCGGCCACGGAGATCCGCCCGCGCCGCCACTGGCCGCGCCACAGGCCGCGCCGCACCGCGAACCAGGTGCGCAGGCGGAGCAGCCGTTCGGCTATCCAGCGGAACATGCGGTCAAGCTAGCATGCAGCCGGTCGGTCGTGCCGCTGCCGCTGGCGGCGATGGCGCGCCTTTCCGCAATGGCCATCCATGGGGGTCGCGATGAGTGCAGCGAGCTTTGCCGATTTCGAGGCCGAGGCGCGGGCGCAGGGCTTCGACGAGGTCGCCGAGCGGCACTGGGACCCGAAGGTGGTGCTCGAGACGCACACGCATCCGTTCGCGGTCAAGGCCCTGGTGGTGCGCGGCGACATGTGGCTCACCGTCGGAGCCGACGTGCGCCACCTGCGCCCCGGCGACGCCTTCGAGCTCGAGCGCGATGTGCCGCACGCCGAGCAGTACGGGGTCGATGGCGCGACCTACTGGGTGGCGCGCCGGCTCGCTTGAGAGGCAGCCGACGCCCGCGTCATGCGGGATCGCGCCGCAGCCATGCCGGCGCGTGCGGGAAAATGCGGGGGCTCTCTGTCGAACCGACCCCTTATGCTCCGGCCTCGATTTCGTCTTTGTCTGGGTGAGCAAATGGACCCGTGGGTGATCATGTGCGGCAGCCTGTCGGCCGCCTGTCTGCTGGCTGCCTTCCAGTCGTGGCGCGAGAGGGAACACAAGGCGGACGTCATGTTGCTCGGCCTGACCGGCGGCGGGTTCGGCGTCGGCCTGATCGCCGCGGCGGCCAGCTAGGCGCGCCTGCACCGCGGCGCGGCGCATCCGCGGTTCAGCCGCCGCTGAGCGCCTGCACGATGCACAGCTCGTCCGCGGCCCGCAGCGGCTGCGCCAGGTCGAAGGTCTGCCCGCCGTTGACGAAGAAGCGGATGTGCCGGCGCATCCGCTGCTGCTCGTCGATCATGCGGAAGCGGATGCCGGGGAACTGCCGATCCAGGTCGTCGAGCACCTCGCCGAGCGTGCCGCCGTCGGCCTCGACCCAGCTGCGCTCGGCGGTATACGAGCGCAACGGACTGGGGATCAGGACTTTCATCGCCGTGCGCCGCGCCTAGCGCAGTTCGCCCGCCTCGACCGCGTAGATCTCCGGCAGGCCGCGGGCGATGCAGGCCCACTTGCCGCCCTCGTCGCGGCTCGCCCACAGCTCGCCCGCCGTGGTGCCGAAGTAAAGGCCGACCGGGTCGCCGGCGTCGGCGCACATCGCCTGCCGCTTGACTGTCCACCACGCCTGCTCGCGCGGCATGCCGGCGTCGAGCCGCTGCCAGGTCTTGCCGCCGTTGCGCGTGCCGTAGACGGCGGGCTTGCCGTCGGGGCTGGTACGCGGCCAGACGCTGCGGCCGTCCATCGGCAGCACCCACGCCACGTCGGCATCGCGCGGGTGCACCACCATGTTGAAGCCGATGTCGCCGACCCTCTTCGGCATCTTCCTGCCGATCCGCACCCAGGTGCTCGACGGCCGGTCGATCCGGTAGATGCCGCAGTGGTTCTGCTGGTACAGCCGGTCCGGGTTGCTCGGGCAGATGCGGATGCAGTGCGGGTCGTGCATCGAGGGGTCGTCGCGCGGGAATCCCTCGACCACGTCGAGGCCGTCGATCAGCGTGCGGAAGGTCGCGCCGCCGTCGGTCGACTCGTGCACGCCGCCACCCGACATGCCGAAGTACAGGTGCTTCGGGTCGCGCGGGTCGACGATGATCGAGTGCAGCTTCGGCCCGTCGGGCGTTCCGTCCTGCACCGTGCCGAACCACTTCAGGTACCGCGGGTCGTCGTTGACGTGCGAGAACGGCGCCCAGGTGAGGCCGCCGTCGGCGGAACGGAACAGGCCCTGCGGCGAGGTGCCGGCATACCAGATACCCGGCTCGTTCTCATGGGCCGGCGTCAGCCAGAAGGTGTGGTCGACGCTGCGGCCGCTGCCGTCATCGCGCTTGTCGAACGCGGGCGGCCTGGCCGCCTCCTTCCAGGTGCGGCCGCGGTCGGTCGAGCGGAACACGGTCGGCCCGAGGTGGCCGGTCTTCGCCGCGGCGAGCAGCGTGCGCCCGTCGCGCGGGTCGAGCACCAGGTGATTGATGACGTGGCCGAGGAAGTGCGGCCCGTCGAGACGCCACCGGCGCCGTGAGGCGTCGCCGTGGAGCAGCCAGGCGCCCTTGCGCGTGGCCACCAGCAGCACGATGCGGCGCGTGCCTGCCTTGCGCGCCGAGGTCCCGGCGCGAGTTGCCCGTTTCGCGATTGACGCCGTCGTGCGTGCCATGGGCGCTCCTTTGCCGATGCGGTCTGCCGCCGCTGCAGCGACGCTCACCGTAGGCCGCCATTGTCGGGCCGCGCGGCGCCGCTACGAAGCGCTACTGCAGGAAATGGGGATGCCGCGAGAAGGCGCCGCGTCGCGCGCGGCGCACGGCGTCAGATCGCCGGCGCGGTGCGGTCCAGGTAGCCGCCGACGGCGTCGGCAGGCACCGGCGGGCTGAACAGGAAGCCCTGCATGATGTGGCAGCCGAGGCGGCGCAGTTCGTTCATCTGCCGCACCTCCTCGACGCCCTCGGCCACCAGCCGCAGGCCCATCTTGCCGGCGATGCCGATCACGGCCGAGATGATCGAGTTGCTCGCCGCCGAGCGGCCGATGTCGTGCACGAAACTGCGGTCGACCTTCAGCGCGTGCACCGGCAGCCGGTGCAGGTAACGCAGCGACGAGTACTTCACCCCGAAGTCGTCGATCGTCAGCGCGACGCCGTGCCTGGCCAGCTCGGCCGCCTGCGACACCGCGCGATCGTCGTCGAGCTGCTCGTGCTCGGTCAGTTCTAGTTCGAGCGAGGACGGCGGCAGCGCATGGCGCTCCAGCGTCGAGGCGACCGTGCCGGCGAAGTCGTCGCGGCGGAAGTCCTGCGCCGACAGGTTGACGGCGACTCTCAACTGCTGGTGGCCGCGCGAACGCCAGCGGCGCAGGGCGTCGCAGGCGCAGTCGAGCACGCGCACGCTGATCACGTGCGTCAACCCGGCGCGCTCGGCGGCCGGCAGGAAGCTGCCCGGCGACAGCAGGCCCCGCGTCGGGTGCCGCCAGCGCACCAGCGCCTCGAGCGTGTCGACACGACCGGTGCCGAAGTTGTGGATCGGCTGGTAGTGAACCTTGAACTCGCCGCGCAGCAGCCCGTCGCGCACCTCGCGCCCGCTGACCAGGCCCCGCTGCGCCGCGGCGGCGGGCGGCGGCAGCGACGACGAGGCCCACGCCTCGTGCACTCCAGGCTGGGCGACGACCACGTCGAGCCCGGCATCCTTGGCGCTGCGCAGCGCCACGCGCCCGGCATACAGCAGCGTGCGCACGTCGCGGCCATGCGAAGGGCTGAGCGACATGCCGACGTGCGCCGACACCGCGTGCGGCCGGTCGTTGAGCTGGAAGGGTTCGCTCAGCGCGCGCAGCGTGTCGCGCGCGGCGGCCATCGCGCTTGCCGAGTCGAAGACGTCGGCCAGCAGCACGGCAAACTCGTCGCCGCCGAGCCGCGTGACGAGATCCTCGTCGCGCAGCCGGTTAGCCAGCCGCCTGCCCACCATCTCGAGGAAACGGTCGCCGACGGCAAAGCCGTGCGCCTGGTTGATCGAGTGAAAACCGTTGATGTCGATGATCAGCAGCGCCAGCGAGCACGAAGGGCTGTTCGCCGCCTGCTACAGGCGCTCGAAGAAGGCCGCCGGAAGGGCGAAGTTCGCCGGCCTGGCCGCGTCCGCCGCGTCGCGGCGCCCGGGCGCGGTGGCGAAAGGAAACGAGGAAGGCGGCTGATCGTCCAGCGACATCGAGTCGCCGAACCGCGGATGAGTCGACCGGGCCGGTTCGGTCATGCTCCCGCCGAACGTCGACCGGTCATCGCGGCAATGCCGATGGATTAGCCATCAACCTAAAGTAACGCATCGCTTTCCCGCCGTAAATATCTGATCGATAAAGTAACGGCAAGACGGTATTCGGGTAATACCTAGCCCTCGCCGGCGGGATGCGCTGCCCGTCGATCGTCGGCGACGCGACGTCGGCTGCGGTCCGCAGCGCGGGCACGCGCGGCGCCCTCGCTGCGGTCGCCCGCCTACACTGGTTCAGTCCGCATCGCCCAGCCCGTGTCCACCTTCCTGCATCACGTCGAGCTCTCCTCACCGCTGTTCCTGCTGGTGCTGGTCGGCTACCTGCTCGCCGCCTCCGGCCGCTGGCCGAAGGCGGCGAGCGACGCGCTGGCGAAGTTCGTCTTCGCGGTGGCGGTGCCGGCGCTGCTGTTTTCGCTGATGAGCGACTTCTCGAAGCTGCCGCCGGTGGACGCGCGGCTGCTGGTCGCCTTCTTCGGCGGCTGCCTGGTCGTGTTCGTGCTCGGCCGCATCGTCGGTCTGCTCTTCGGGCTGAACGGCGTGCAGCAGTCGGTGTTCGCGCTCGGCGGCATCTTCGCCAACAACGTGCTGCTCGGCGTGCCGATCGCCAGGGCCACCCTTGGCGAGGCGGCGATGCCGTCGGTGGCGCTGGTGCTGGTGTTCAACTCGCTGGTGCTGTGGACGCTGGTCACCGTCTCGGTCGAGTGGGCGCGCCACGGCGAGCTGTCGCTGCGGGGTTTCGGCGAGACGCTGCGCAGCGTGCTCGCCAATCCGATCGTCGCCTCGGTGCTCGCCGGCGCCGCCTTCGGCCTGACCGGCCTGCCGCTGCCGGCGTTCGTCGGCACGCCGCTCGCCCTGCTCGGCAACTCGGCGATCCCGCTGTCGCTGATCGTGCTCGGCATGGGACTGGCCGAGTACGGCATCCGCTCAGGCTGGCGCGTGGCCACCGCGATCACGGCGATCAAGCTGCTGGTGCAGCCGCTGGTGGTCTGGCTGCTGGCACTTCTGCTCGACCTGCCGCCGGTCGAGACGCAGGCGGTCGTGCTGCTGGCGGCGCTGTCGGTCGGCGTCAACGTCTACCTGATGGCGCGCGAGTTCGACGCGCTGCAGGGGCCGGTGGCCACCAGCATGGTGATGTCGACCGCGCTCTCGGCGCTGACGGTGCCGCTGGTGCTGGCGCTGGTCGCGCAGTGAACCGCCGGCCCCGGCGACGAAGGCAAACCGCGAGCCCCCGATGACTGCCGCCACGATGAACGTCGAACGCCCCACCGTCGTCGTCCTCGACGACTACGAACGCGCGCTGCGCCGCCTGGCCGACTGGTCGGAAATCGACCGGCTGGCCGAGGTGCGCCTGTACCACGAGCCGCTGCGCGGCGACGTGCTGCACGCGGCGCTGGCCCACGCCGACGCCGTCGTGCTGATGCGCGACCGCACGCCGCTGGCTGCCTCCCTGATCGCCCGGCTGCCGCGGCTGAAGCTGGTGTTGTTCACCGGCGGGCGCAACGCGGCGCTCGATGCGGCGGCGCTCGCCGCGCGCGGTATCCCGGTGTGCCACACCGAGTGGGGACCGTCGAAGGACACCACCTGCGAGCTGACCTGGGCACTGATTCTCGCCGCGAGCAGGCGGCTGGAGGCGCACTTCAGGCTGATGCGCGACGGCCACTGGCGCGACGGCGGGCCGCTGGGCAGCATGCTGGCCGGCGAACGGCTGGGGCTGATCGGCCTCGGCGAGATCGGCAGCCGGGTGTCGCGCATCGGCAACGCGTTCGGCATGCAGGTCGTGGCCTGGAGCCCGCACCTGACCGCCGAGCGCGCCGCGGCGAGGCAGGCGACGGCGGTGCCGCTCGACGAACTGCTGGCAACCTCGAAGGTGGTCAGCCTGCACCTGGTGGCGTCGGCCGCGACACGCCACCTGCTGAGCGCGGAGAGGCTGGCGTCGATGCGCCGCGACGCGCTGCTGGTCAACACCTCGCGCTCGTCGCTGCTCGACATGGCGGCGTTGCCGCACGCGCTGGCCGACGGTGCGCCGGCGATGGCGGCGCTCGACGTGTTCGACGAGGAGCCGCTGCCGGCGGAGCACCCGCTGCGCCGCTTGCCCAACGCCCTGCTGACGCCGCACCTGGGCTTCGTCGCCCAGCCGGTGTTCGAGCAGTTCGCCGCCGGCGTGGTCGAGTGCCTGGCGGCGTGGCTGCACGGCGAGCCGCTGCCGCGGCCGTTGCGCGACTGAACAGCCCATGGCCCTGCGCGCGACCGTATACCGGTGCGAGCTCGCGCTGTCGGACATCGACCGCGGCGTCTACGGTTCGTTTGCGCTGACGCTCGCCCGTCACCCGTCGGAGACCGAGGAGCGGCTGATGGTGCGGCTGCTGGCGTTCGTGCTGTTCGCCGATCCACGGCTCGCCTTCGGCAAGGGGCTGTCGACCGAAGGCGAGCCCGACCTGTGGTTGCACGATCCGACCGGCGTCATCGAGCTGTGGATCGACGTCGGCCTGCCCGACGAGCGCGAGCTGCGCAAGGCCTGCGGCCGCGCGCGGCAGGTCGTGGTGCTCGCCTACGGCGGCCGCAAGGCGCAGCAGTGGTGGGCACAGAACGCAGGGGCGCTGGCGCGGCTGCCGAGCCTGCGCGTGCTGGCCCTGTCCGACGAAGACTGCGAGCGGTTGCAGCGCATCGCGGCGCGCACGATGTCGC
>JBHJND010000388.1:0-1660 GCA_048497655.1 Caballeronia novacaledonica | reverse complement strand
CACCTCGCCCTCGGAAGGCAGGTGCAGGCCGCAGCCGAGCCGGCCGAGCGTGCTCTTGCCGCAGCCGGATTCGCCGACCAGGCCGACCACCTCGCCCTGCGCCACCGCGAAACTGACCCGGTCGACCGCGTGCACGGTGTGCTCGGCGACCTGCGCGCCGAGCCGCCTGGCCAGGCGCTCGACCGCGTCGAGCCGCTTGACGAAGCGCTTACTGACGGCGCGGAACTCGAGCAGGGCCTCGGCCATGGATACCCTGCGTCAGGCGACCGCCGCCGCGGCGGCGAGCGGATGGTGGCAGCGCACCCGGCGCGCGCCGAGCGGCGCCAGCTCGGGCATGCTGCCGCAGCGTTCGGTGGCGTAGCGGCAGCGCTCGCGGAAGGCACAGCCGGGGGCCAGCTTCAGAGCCGACGGCGTCATGCCGGGGATCTGGTTCAGCCGACCGCCGCCGGTGTTGTTGGCCGGCACCGAGTCGAGCAGTCCGCGGGTATAGGGGTGGGCCGGCGCGTCGAGCACGTCGTCCACCGCACCAGCTTCGACGATGCGGCCGGCGTACATCACCGCGACGCGGTCGGCCAGCCCGGCGATCACCGCCAGGTCGTGGGTGATCCAGATCAGCGCCGAGCCGACCTCGCGCACCAGCTTCTGCATCTCGTAGAGGATCTGCCCCTGCACGGTGACATCGAGCGCGGTGGTCGGCTCATCGGCAATGATCAGGTCCGGGCTGTGCAGCAGGGCGATGGCGATCGCCACCCGCTGCCGCATCCCGCCGGAGAACTGGTGCGGATACTGCGCCAGCCGCTCGTGCGGCGAGGCGATGCCGACCCGGCCGAGCGCGTCGACCGCTCGCTCGCGCGCCGCCTGCCGCGAGACCTTCTCATGCGCCAGCACCGTCTCGACCATCTGGGTGTCGACCGACAGCACCGGGTTCAGGGTCATCATCGGGTCCTGGAAGATCATCGCGATGCGCTTGCCGCGCAGCGCGCGCAGCCGCTCCTCGGGCGCGCCGACCAGTTCCTGCCCGTCGAACCTGACGCTGCCGCCGGCGATCCGCCCCGGCGGATCGATCAGGCCGAGGATCGAGAAGCCGGTCACGCTCTTGCCCGATCCCGACTCGCCGACCAGGCCGAGCACCTGCCCGCGGTCGAGCGAGAACGACACCCCCTGCACGGCGCGCAGCACGCCGTCGCGGGTGGCGAACTCGGTCTGCAGGTCGTTGACTTCGAGCAGGCTCACGAGACCCCCTTGGCGCTTCGCGCCGTCCCCCCGAGGGGGAACCGCTCGCGCTTGGGGCGGCCCGGCGCGCTCACTTGGCCAGCCGTGGGTTGAGCACGTCGCGCAGCTGGTCGCCGACCAGGTTGATCGACAGGATGGTGATCAGCAGCGCGACGCCGGGGTAGACGCTGATCCAGTACTTGCCAGACAGCAGGTACTCGTAGCCGTTGGCGATCAGCAGGCCGAGCGACGGCTCGGTGGTCGGCAGGCCCAGGCCGAGGAAGGACAGCGTCGCCTCCAGCGCGATGGCGTGCGCCACCTGCACCGTGCCGACGACGATCAGCGGCGGCGCCGCGTTGGGCAGCAGGTGGCGCAGCACGATGCGCGCGCTCGACAGGCCCAGCGCGCGCGCCGCCTCGATGTACTCCTTGCCGCGCTCGACCAGGGC
>JBHJND010000387.1:0-5112 GCA_048497655.1 Caballeronia novacaledonica | reverse complement strand
CCGCCCAGCTGCAGGCCGGTGATGGTGATCACCGGCACCAGCGTGTTCTTCAGCGCGTGGCCGAAGTGCACCGCGCGGTTGGTGAGCCCCCGCGCGCGGGCGAACTTGATGTAGTCGGTGCGCAGCACCTCGAGCATCTCGGCGCGCACCAGGCGCAGGATCAGGGTGAGCTGGAACAGCGACAGCGTGATCGACGGCAGGATCAGGTGCAGCCAGCCCTTGCCCGTCAGCAGGCCGGTGGTCCACCAGCCGAGCGCCACCGTGTCGCCGCGGCCGAACGACGGCAGCCAGCCGAGCTGCACGGCGAAGACCAGGATGAACAGGATGCCGATCAGGAAGGTCGGCAGCGACACGCCGACCAGCGAGGCGGCGAGCAGGAAGTGGGCGAACCACGAATTTCGTCGCAGCGCCGTGTAGACCCCGGCCGGGATGCCGACCGCGATGGCGATGATCGCCGCGGCGAACGACAGCTCGAGGGTGGCCGGCAGCCGCTCCTTGATCAGCGTCGAGACCGAGCGGCCCTGCCGCAGGCTGATGCCGAAGTCGCCCTGGGCGGCGTTGCCGACGAAGGTGGCGAACTGCACGAAGAAGGGCCGGTCCAGGCCGAGATCGGAGCGCAGGCGGGCGCGGTCCTCGGGCGTGGCGTCCTGGCCGAGCATCTGTGCCACCGGGTCGCCGACGTACTGGAACAGCAGGAACGCGACGAAGGCGACCGCCAGCATCACGAGGATCGCTTGCACCAGGCGGCGGACGATGAACGCGAGCATGTTCGGCAGCAAAAAACCCGGCCGATCATCGACTTGCCGGCCGGGTTGGCGGGGTACGCAAATATACCGTGCAGGGGCTGGCATGCCGCGCGGCACGCCGGAGACGAGAAAGGGGCTGCCGGCGGCAGCCCCTTCTGTCTCGAGCAGAGCGCGGAGCGCCTCGCTAGTCGATCAGCACCCAGCCCGCTTCCATGGCGGTTGTGTCTCCGGCCGGGCCGCCGCTGTCGCGGCGACCCTTAACTTTCGCTTCGCGAAAGTTAGCCTTCGACGCAATCGACTGGAAGCGCAGGAATCACCGCGCTAGTCAACCCGCACCCAGCGCGCTTCCAGTCGATTGTCAGCGCGGTGCGGGATGGTGACGTTCTTGCGCATCGCCCACGGGATCACCTGGTTGTGCAGCGGGATGTGCATCACGTTCTGGTTGTGCAGCAGCAGCGCGCGGGCGATCAGCTCGTTGCGCTTCTTCTGGTCGGTCTCGCTCTTCATCGCGTCGACCAGCTTGTCGAACTCGGGGTTGCTGACCCGGCCGAGGTTGAAGTTGCCGTCGCCGCCCTTGCCGACGCTGCGCGCCAGCGACTGCAGCGAGTACAGCGCGTCGAAGGTCGGCACGCCCCAGCCGAGCAGGTAGGCCGAGGTGTCGTACTTCTGGATCTTCGGGAAGTAGGTGGCGCGCGGCATCGCGTTCAGGCTGACCTTCAGCCCGACCTGCGCCCACATCGTCACCAGCGCCTTGCAGATCTCCTCGTCGTTGATGTAGCGGTTGTTCGGGCAGTCCAGCGTGAACGAGAAGCCGTTCGGGTAGCCGGCGGCGGTCAGCAGCTCGCGCGCCTTCTTCGGGTCGTACGGCAGGCGGACGTGCGCCTCCTTGGTCCAGCCGTTGACGGCACGCTGGATGATGGCGCCGGTGGGATCGGACGAACCGCGCATCACCGACTTCTGGATCGCCTCGATGTTAATCGCGTGGTACAGGGCCTGGCGCACGCGCAGGTCCTTGAACGGGTTCTTGCCCTTGACGTCGGCGAACAGCAGTTCGTCGCGGAGCTGGTCGAAGCCGAGGAAGATGGTGCGGTTCTCCGCCCCCTCGACCACCTTGATCGCCGTGTTGCCGCGCAGCCGCGCGAGATCCTGCGGCGGTGGGTCGAGCACGAAGTCCAGCTCGCCCGACAGCAGCGCCGCGGTGCGGGTGGCGTCGGACTTCACCGGCGTGTAGACGATCTCGGTGACGTTGCCCTTCTTGGCGCTCTTGCCCCACCAGGCCGGGTTCTCGACGAACACCGTCCTGATGTCGACCTCGCGCGACTTCAGCATGTACGGGCCGGTGCCGTTGGCGTTGCGCACGGCGTAGCTCTCCTGCTTCTGCACGAAGTTGGTCGGCGTCGTCACGCCGTGCTTCTCCGACCAGGCCTTGCTCATGATGCGCAGCTCGGGCAGCTGGCGCAGCAGCACCGGGTTGGGCGCCGAGGTGACGATCAGCACCGTGTGGTCGTCGATCCTGCGCGCCCCCTGGATCGCCGCCGTATAGGCGCTGAAGTTCGACGTCGGGTGCAGCGCCCGCTCGATCGAGTAGACGACGTCGTCGGCCGTGAACGGCGTGCCGTCGTGGAATTTCACGCCCTTGCGCAGCTCGAAGCGCCAGATCAGCGGCGTGTCCTGGCTCCACTTGACCGCCAGCGCCGGCTCCAGCTCGAACTTCTCGTTGTAGGTGATCAGCGGCTCGTAGATGTACGAGTTGGCGGTGTTGTTCAGGCCCTCGTTCTGCGAGTGCGGGTCGAAGGTAAGGATGTCGCCCTGGCTGGCCCAGCGCAGGGTCTTGGCCTCGAGCGCGGGCGCGGCGACGAGCACGGCGGCCAGCATCGAGGCAATGGCATGGCGAAGCATCGGTTCTCTCCTTGATCGGAATGCGCACGGCGTGCGGCCGCGCGATGCTGCCCCATGGGCGGGGGCGGGTCAACGCGATGCAGCGACACCCGGCGCCATCGCGCCTCGGGGAAAACCCTTGTGCCTCGGCAGCTGCGGCGCCGGGCGGCGGCCCTTCACGAGGCGCTGCGCAGCTCGATGTCGCCGTAGAAGGCCTCGATCTCGGCGCCGGTGTTGTCGGTGTCGGTCATGATGCCGATGCCGATCAGCCGACCGGGCCGCTCGCCGAAGGCGCGCTCGTAGTCGGCGACGTAGTCGCGCTCGAAGTGCTTCCACTGGCCGAGCCGGTCGCGGCCGCTGCCGGCGACCACCATCTTGATCCGCCCGCTGTGCGCGCTGCCGATCACGGTGCCCACCGGCTGGCGGTTCTCCCACATGTACACCAGCGTCGCGTACGGAACGCTCTGGCCGCTGACCATCTCCGCCATCTCGAGCGCCAGCTGGTCGCGCGCCGGCAGGCGCCCCTTGTCGCCGTCGAAGAACAGCAGCAGCCGCACCGGCGAGTCTTCTGCGTGCCGGTCGAGGTTGTCGGCGCCGGCGATCAGGTCCTGTACCCGCCAGCGCCACGCCACCCGCGGCCGCGCCGCGGCGTCGACGTCCAGCGGCTGCTTCAGGCCGGTGGCGGAGCGCTCGGCGCGCGCGTGCACGACCACCGAGCTGACCCCCTCGTCGTAGACGAGCCGGTAGTGGGTCGGTGCCTTGGCGCGGGTGATGACGAGCGGCTGCCAGCCGCGCGGCGCGACCGCACCCTCGCGGTTGGCGGAAAACGCCGCCACCTGGTCGGTCGACGGGTCGGGTTCGAGCACCGCGCAGCCGGCGAGCGCGGCGGCGGTCAGAACGGCGGCAGTCAGGCGCAGGGCAACCATGGCGGTAGGGAGGATTTCGGCCGCCGGGATGCTAACCAGTCGAGCCGCCTTCGTACAGGAGCGTTTCACCCTATCGGGCGCCGGCTCCCGTCGCCGGGGTTCAGGCCGCCTTCAGCGCCAGCACGCCGAGCACCACCGCGATCACCCCGCTCCAGCGGCGGGCCGAAAGCCGCTCGCGAAGCAGGCGGGCGCCGATCAGGGTGGCAAAGAGCACCGAGGTCTCGCGCAGCGAGGCAACCAGCGCCACCGGCGCCTTGGTCATCGCCCACACCGAGATCGCATAGGCGGCGGCCGACAGGCCGCCGCCGGCGAGCGCCCGCCGGCTGCGGCGGCGCAGGTGGGCGACGAAGGTCTCGCGCCGGGTGGCCAGCATCCACAGGGAAAAGGGGATGCCGTCGAGCACGAACAGCCAGACGATGTAGCTCCAGGCGTTGCCGGAGACCCGCGCGCCGTGGCCGTCGATCAGCGTGTACAGCGCGATCACCGCCGCGTTGGCCAGCGCGAAAGTGACGGCGGCGCGCGACGGCGCGTGTCCCAGCGCGCGATAGCCGAGCAGGAACACGCCGCCGGAAACCAGCAGCATGCCGAGCCAGGCCATCGGCGCCGGCATCTCGCCGAGCACCGCGATGCCGGCGATGGCGGTGATCAGCGGCGCCACGCCGCGCATCAGCGGGTAGACCAGCGACAGGTCGCCGACGCGGTAGGCGGAGATCATCAGCCAGTAGTAGGCCAGGTGCACGACCACCGAGGCGATGATGAACGGCCAGGCCGATGCGGATGGTACGGGCACGACGAACAGGAACGGCAGGCCGATCAGCATCGCACCGACGACGATGCCGGCGGTGTCGTGCAGCACGTCGCCGCCGCCCTTGATCATCGCGTTCCAGCTGGCGTGCAGCAGCGCCGCCAGCAGCACCGCCATCGAGACGGCGAGGCTCATCGTGCGGCCGGCCAGCGCCGCGCGCCGCGCCGACGATTCACCCGATCACGGCGTCGGCCGCCGTGTAGGCGAGGCCCAGTGCGTCGGCCACTTCCCTGTAGGTCACCTTGCCGGCGGCGACGTTCAGCCCCGCCTTCAGGTGCGGGTCGCGCCGCAGCGCCTCGCGCCAGCCGCGGTCGGCCAGCGCCAGCGCGAACGGCAGGGTGGCGTTGTTCAGCGCGTAGGTCGAGGTGCGCGGCACCGCGCCCGGCATGTTGGCCACGCAGTAGTGCACCACGCCGTCGACGACGTAGGTCGGCTCGGCGTGGGTGGTCGGCCGGGAGGTCTCGGCGCTGCCGCCCTGGTCGATCGCCACGTCGACGATCACCGAACCCTTCTTCATCCGGCCGAGCATCTCGCGGGTGACCAGCTTCGGCGCCGCCGCGCCCGGCAAGAGCACGCCGGAGATCACCAGGTCGGCGCGCAGCACCTCGCGCTCGACGTTGTCGCGGTTGGAGAAGACGGTCATCACGCGGCTGCCGAGCATCGCGTCGAGGTGGCGCAGCGCGTCGATCGACTTGTCGATCACCACCACCTGCGCGCCGCTGCCGACCGCCATCTGCGCCGCGTTCCTGCCGACCAC
>JBHJND010000386.1:0-3305 GCA_048497655.1 Caballeronia novacaledonica | reverse complement strand
GATCGGCCGACGATGGTGCGGCGGCGGTCGCGCCGCCGCCGGCGAGCGGCTAGCCGGCACGCGACTGCAGCGCCCGCTGCGCCTACCACGCGATGACCGCGCAGGAAAGCGCGAAGGCGGCGTAGGCGGCGCTCCACGCATAGGCCTGCGTGAGCGACGGCGCGAAGGGCTCGATGAGGAACGGGAACGCCAGCAGACCGAGCAGCGAGCCCAGGTTCGACAGCGCGAACAGCCGGTAGACAGTCTTCTCCGGGAAGCGGTGCGCCGTCCAGCGCTGCAGCAGCGGGCCGGTGGAGGACAGCAGGAAGTACGGCAGCCCGATGGTGGCGGCCAGCAGCCAGAGGATCGACAGCGCCGCATCCTCCTCGCCGCCGGGCTTGAACGCCTCGCGGGCGATGATCGGCAGGAAGGCCAGGCTCGCCGCCAGCAGCGCAATGTGAACGCGCGCCTGGTTGCGCGGGCTGGCGCGGGAGGTCAGCGCGTGCGCGTAGGCGTAGCCGCCAAGCAGCACCACCTGGAAGAACACCATGCAGATGGTCCACACCGCCGAGGTGCCGCCGAACCAAGGCAGGATCTGCCTGGCGATGATCGGCTGCACCAGGAACAGCAGGAACGCCGACAACGCAATGGTGGCGGCGACGAGCGGCATCGGCGGGGCAGTCCGGGCGCCCGGCCGACTCAGCCGCGCGCGGCGGCCAGCGCCTGTCGGGCGCCGGTGAGCAGCCAGACGACGTCTGCCGCCAGCGAGACGAGCCTGAAGCCGCGCGCCGCGTAGTCGCGCGCCTCGGCCGCGCTGCCGGCGAAGATGCCCGCCGCCTTGCCCTGCGCCCGCGCGGCAGCGGCCACGCGGTCGATGGCCCGCTGCACATCGGGGTGAAGGCTGTCGCCGAGATGGCCGAGGCTCGCCGCGAGGTCGGCCGGACCGACGAACAGCGCGTCGACGCCGTCGACCGCAGCGATCTCGCCGGCCGCCTCGACCCCCGCCGCCGACTCGATCTGCACGATCGTGCAGGCCGCCTCGTTGGCCGTGTGCACGTAGCCGGCGGCCAGGCCGTAGCGCGCCGCGCGCACGATGCCGGCCACGCCGCGCGCACCGCCGTTGCCCTGCTGCGGGTAGCGCATCGCCGCCGCAGCGCGCCGCGCCTCGTCGACGCTGCCGACCGTAGGGAAAAGCAGCGTCGGGCTGCCGGCATCCAGCGCCCGCTTGGCCAGCCATGTGCTGTTGTCGGTCACCCGCACGATCGGCTGGCTGCCGCCGGCGGCGATCGCCTGCAGCAGCGCCACCGTGTCCATCGTGTCGGCCGGCGAGTGCTCGCCGTCGACGACCAGGAAGTCGAAACCGGCGCAGGCGAGCGCCTCGGCTGCCATCGGCGAAGCCAGCGACAGCCAGCAGCCGAACAGTTGCTCGCCGGCCGCCAGGCGCTGCTTGAGCGGGTTGTTCATCTGCGCAGCCACCAGAGAATGAGCGAGACCACGGCCGAGACCAGCAGGCCGCTGGCCAGCGGCAGGTAGAAGGCAAAGCCGTCGCGCTCGAAGCGCAGGTCGCCCGGCAGGCGGCCGAGCGGCAGCTTCGACAGCCACGGCCAGGCGATCCCGATCACCAGCAGGACGATGCCGGCGACGATCAGCGCGCGCTGCATGCGGGCCTGCCTTGTCGAAGTGAAGGACGGCTCAGCGCGCCGCCTTGCGGGCGACCGCCGGCTTCTTCGCCACCTTCTTCGCTACCTTCTTCGCCACCTTCTTCACCGCCTTCTTCACGGTGGCCTTTTTCGCTGCGGCCTTCGGTGCCGCAGCGGTCGCGCCGCGCGCCGCCTTCGCGGCGGACGGGGCCTCGGCCGCCGCGGGCGCCTTGCCGGCCGCGACGGCTTTCGCCGCTTTCGCCGCCGTAGCGCGCCTGGCCGCCGCCGGCTCCCCGGCGGCCGACGCTGCCCTGGCCGCCTTGCGCGGCTCGAACTCGAAGCCCACCTTGCCTTCGTCGGCCTTCCAGACCAGGAAGGCGGCGAACTTGCGCCGGGTGCGGTTGGAGACGAAGTTGCGCAGGATGTCGGTGCGGCCGTCGGCCAGCAGCTTCTTCATCTGCTCCGGCTCGATGGTCTGCTGCAGGATCACCCTTCCCGAGCGGAAGTCGCAACGGCGCTCGCCGCCGACGCCGTGCTCGCAGACGTAGGACATCGGCTGCTCGTAGACGCCGCCGCCGCACTTCGGGCACCGGCCGAGCGGCGTCAGTCCGGACAGGTCGACCGCCTCCGCCTCCTCGCCCTCGCCGGAAGGCTGCGTGCCGAAGTCGAACTCCAGCCTGTACTCGGGCGGCACCAGCTTCAGCACCGCCGAGAACGGCCGGCCGATCTTGCTGCGGAAACCGGTCAGCGGGCCGATCTGCTTCTCGCGCAGCAGGGCCTCGACCTCGGCCACCTCGAAGAAGCGGCTGCCCGGGTGCTTGCTGATCGAGAACTCGCACTTCGTGCAGGCGAAGCGGCGGTAGTTCTCCCTGACCACGCCGCCGCAGCGCGGGCACGGCGTCGAAAGCGTCACGTAGTCGCCGGGCACCTCGCCCTTCTCGGCGCCCTTGCGGATGCGCTCGACCGTCTCGCGCGTCATCTGCTCGATCTCGCGCATGAAGTCCTGGCGCTGCAGCCGGCCGCGCTCCATCTGCGCCAGCTTGTATTCCCACTCGCCGGTCAGCTCCGGCAGGTCCAGCGCGTCGACGCCGAAGCCGCGCAGCGCCCGCAGCAGTTGGAAGGCCTTGGCGGTCGGGTGCAGTTCCCTGCCCTCGCGCGCCAGGTAGCTCTCGTCGATCAGCCCTTCGATGACCGCCGCCCGCGTGGCCGGCGTGCCGAGCCCCTTGCCGGCCATCGCCGCGCGCAGTTCGTCGTCCTCGACCAGCTTGCCGGCGCCTTCCATCGCCGACAGCAGGGTCGCCTCGGTGTAGCGCGCCGGCGGCCGGGTCTGCAGGCCGGCGGCCTCGATCTGCCTCGTGGCCACCTGCTCGCCGGCATCGACCTTGACCAGGGCGCCCTGCTCCTGCATCGCCTCCTTGCCGTAGACCGCCAGCCAGCCCGGCTCGACCAGCACCTTGCCTTCGGTCTTGAACCGGTGCTCCCCGACCGTGGTGATGCGGGTGGTCAGCAGGTACTCCGCCGACGGGAAGAAGACCGCCAGGAAGCGCTTGACCACCAGGTCGTAGATCTTCTGCTCGGCCTCGGTCAGGCTGCGCGGCGCCTCCAGCGTCGGGATGATGGCGAAGTGGTCGGAGATCTTGCCGTTGTCGAAGATCCGCTTGTTCGGCTTGATCCAGCCGCCCTTGG
>JBHJND010000385.1:0-4068 GCA_048497655.1 Caballeronia novacaledonica | reverse complement strand
CCGGCCCGTGGTCGACGACAGCGCTGCGCCTCGGCAGCGCCGACGGCTGGCCGGGCTTCAGCGAGGTGGCGGAGGCGGCGCGTCGGCAGTTGGCGGCCCGTCCGCCCTCTGCCTCGCGCTGACGCCGGCCGGCGCAAGCAGGATGCCCAGCAGCGGCATCAGCAGGTGCGACTCGGCGAAGGCGGTGAACACCGAGGTCGCCAGTGCGGAGGCGCACCAGCCGAGCAGCAGCGACTTGCCGGCGGCGCGCCAGGGGTTCGGGCCGCGGGCGCGAAAGCCGGCCAGCAGGAACCAGGCGAACGCCGCGCTGCCGAACACGCCGGCCTGCAGTTGCACCAGCAGGTACTGGTTGTGCGGGTCGATCGTCGGCGTCGCCGCCCAGCCGCGATAGCCGGAGCGTTGGATGGCGCCCTCGTAGGCCGCCGGGAAGCCACCCGTGCCGTAGCCGAGCAGGGGACGCTCGACCGCCATCCTCGCGCTGACGTCCCACATCACCACGCGGATGCCCATGCCCGACATCTGCTCGGACGCCAGCGGCGCGCGCAATTCGCGGACCATCGCCTCGAAGCGGCTCTGGAGCATCGGCGACGAGGCGAAGGCGATCGCCGCGACGACCGGCAGTGAGGCGATCGCCACCACGCGCCGCCAGCCGGCGAGCAACTGCACGCCGGCGCCCGCCAGCAGGATCAGCAGCACCAGGTGCCCGGAGCGGCTCGACGTGACGAAGGCGAGGTTGACAGCCAGCAGCGCCGCTGCAGCCACCAGCGGCAGCCGCAGGCGCCGGTCGATGCCACGGTCGCCGAACGCCAGCACCAGCGCAAGGAAGCAGGTCGTGGCGAAGGCCATGCCCTGCGTGGTCGAGTTGCGCGCAACGATCCCGGGCAGGCCATGGTCGGCGCCGGCCGGCGAGATGCCCCTCCACCAGGCCCAGAACGACCAGCCGGCGATCAGCAGGGTGGCAGCAACCAACGCCAGCAGCGCGCGCCGGCGGGCCGCATCGTCGTCGAACAGCGCCAGCCCGACGATCAGCAGCAGCAGGGTCCGCCAGTCCCACCAGTACTTCAGGCGCAGCGCTAGCGGCGCGTCGGCCCAGAGCATGGCCAGCGCGAGCACGGCCAGCACAAGCAAGGCCGCTCGCACGAGCGGCAGGGCCAGCGCCGCGCGAACGCGCGCCACTGACGAGGTGAGCAGCGCGAAGCTGGCCAGCGTCATGAAGGCGGCCGCGTTGGCCAGCGGCGGCGAGAGCAGCGCGCCGACCATGGTGGCCACCGCAGCCCAGCGCGCCACCGCCAGAAGGCGCCGCTCGCGCGACGGCAGGTCGCCCGGCACGACCCGCTAGCGCCCCGCCGGCGGCCGGCCCGCGGGCACGGGTCGGCTACGATCCACCGGCATGCCGGCCGCGCGCGCAACGATGGGTGCAGAAGCGTGCTGCGATATCGGGCCGACGGGACGGAGACGATGAAGCGCAGGCACGAAACGGAAGCAGCTGAAAGAAGCAGGACGCGAGTAGCGTGCCTGCAGGATGCGGACGAGACCAGGCGAGTCTAATGGACCCCAAACCGCGGCTGTCCGTTTACCTGATCGCCTTCAACGAGGCCGACAAGATCGAGGCCGCGCTGCGCAGCGTCGCCTGGGCCGACGAGATCGTGGTGGCCGACTCGAACTCGACCGACACCACGGCGGAGATCGCGCGCCGCTACACCGGGCGGGTGATCCAGGTGCCGTTCGAGGGCTTTGGCAAGCTGCGCAACGACGTTATCGATCAGCTCACCGGCGACTGGGTCTTCAGCCTCGACGCCGACGAGCGCTGCACCACCGCCGCCGCCGCGGAGATCCGGCGCGTGATCGCCGAGCCCGATGCGGCCGACGCTTACTACGTGCCGAGGCGCAACTTCTTCTTCGGCCGCTGGATCCGCCACTCCGGCTGGTATCCGGACTACCGACAGCCGCAGCTGTTCCGTCGTGGCAGGCTGCGCTACACGACCGACGCCGTGCACGAGACCTTCGTACTCGACGGCCGGCTCGGCAGGCTGCAGGAACCGATCGCCCAGGTGCCGTTCCGCGACCTGACGCAGGTGCTGCACAAGATGCAGCGCTACTCGACACTGGGCGTCGAGCGGCTCGAGCGGCGCGGCCGCTCGCCGTCGATGGCGGTAGCGCTGGCGCACGGCATCGCCGCCTTCCTCAGGCACTATGTCTTCCGCGCCGGTCTCCTCGACGGCTGGGCAGGCTTCGTGATCGCCTTGTCGAACTTCGAAGGCACCTTTTATCGCTACGCCAAGCACTACGAGCGCAAGGCCGTGCCGGACGCCGAGCCGCCGCTGCCGGACAGCCTGAAGCGCTAGCCGCCCGGTGCTCGCCAGCCTGATCGTCACCACCTACAACCGGCCAGACGCGCTCGCCGCGGTGCTGGCCGGAGTGCTGGCGCAGGAAGACGGCGGTTTCGAGGTGCTGGTCGCCGACGACGGCTCGGGCGACGACACCCGGTCGGTGGTCGAACGCGCCGCGGCTGGCGCTCCGGTGCGCATCGGCCACGTCTGGCAGGAAGATCGCGGCTTTCGCGCCGGCGCCGCGCGCAACCGTGCCGCGGCGCAGGCCGACGGCGAGTATCTGGTGTTCCTCGACGGCGATTGCGTGCCGCGGCCGGATTTCATCGCCCGGCACCGGCGTCTCGCCGAGCGCGGCTGGATGGTCGCCGGCAACCGCATCCTGCTGTCGGAGTCGTTCACCGGCGAGGTGCTCGCCGGCGGCCTGCCGGTGCACGCCTGGACGCTCGCGCAGTGGCGCGCGGCACGGGCGCGCGGCGCGATCAACCGCACCGCGCCGCTGCGCAGCCTTCCGCTCGGCCCGCTGCGCAAGCTCGGCGGGCGCCGGTGGGAGCGTGTGCGCACCTGCAACCTGGGCGTGTGGAGCGCCGACTTCCGCGCGGTCAACGGCTTCGACGAGGACTACGAGGGCTGGGGCTTCGAGGACTCGGATCTCGCGGTGCGGTTACTCAACCTGGGCGTGCGCCGCAAGTACGGCGCCTTCGCCACCGGCGTGCTGCACCTGTGGCACCGCGAGAACGACCGCGCGCGCGAGGGCGAGAACTGGCAGCGGCTGCAGCGGCGGATCGCCGGCGGCGAGAAGCGCGCCCGCGTCGGACTCGACCAGTACGCCTGAACCTCGGCGCTACGTGCCCGACGGGTCGTGGCCGCGATCCGACGGCTCGGCGCCCGGCCCGAGCAGCCGCGGCAGGTCCGGCTCCCACTGCTCGAGGTCCGACAACGGATAGCCCGCCGCGGCGTATCCGACCCGCTTGAGGCGGTCGTGTCCGCTTCCCGTCGGCAGGTTCGGCGCCTCGCCGTCTTGCCCGCCTGCCGTTCTCGCGATGCACTGTTCCTTGAAGGTCTGCTGCGAGACGCCCCACTTCAGCAGGAATGTCCGCCCGCCCTTGTTGCGGCGGATCTTGGCCGTGCTGCGGCAGGCGAAGTGGTAGACGATGCTGGCGCCGGCAATGCGGAAGGTGCGGCAGCCGATCAGCCACATCTTCATCAGGAAGTCGTCGTCGCTGCTCATGCCGGGGCCGAACTCGATGCTGTAGCCGCCGACCAGGTCCCAGTCGCGCCGACGCACCAGCGTCGGCTGCGAAGCGGCGCCGTCGATGTCGGCAAAGGTGCGGCTGGCCGAATACCGGAGCAGCGCCGCCTCGTCGAAGGCCGCCGGATCGCGGCCAAAGTCGGCGACGTCGACCAGCGTGTTGCTGGTGCGTTCGGGCTCGACCAGCATCGAGGACAGGAACAGCGGCCGCGGTCCGCCCGGCTCCGCTGCAGCGAGAAGAGCGAGGTCCCAGCCCGGCGTGCAGAACATGTCGTCGTTCAGATATAGCAGCCACTCGCCGCGCGCGCTCGCCGCCAGCTGGTTCAGCGCCAGGCAGATGCCGACGTTGCCGCGGCTGTGCGTATAGGCAAGCCCCTGCTCGCGCACCCACTGCAGCGTCCCGTCGCTGCCGTCGTTCACGTGGACCAGGATCTCGTGCGGCACGCGCGAGTGCCGGCGCAGGCTGTCGACGCACAGCCGCAGGTAAGG
>JBHJND010000384.1:0-1927 GCA_048497655.1 Caballeronia novacaledonica | reverse complement strand
TCATCTCGGTGGCCAAGCGTCATTGACTTGCTCGCCCCGCGCGCGACGGGGGCAGGGCAGCGGGGGCGCGGCTAGCCGTGGCTGCGCTGGAACTCGCGCATGTAGTCGACCAGCGCCTGCACGCCTTCGATCGGCATCGCGTTGTAGATCGACGCGCGCATGCCGCCGACCGAGCGGTGACCCTTCAACTGCAGCAGGCCGCGCGCCTGCGCGCCCTTGAGGAACGCCCCGTCGAGCGACTCGTCGCGCAGCTTGAACGGCACGTTCATCCGCGAGCGGTCGGCCTTTGCCACCGGGTTGACGTAGTAGCCGCCGCTGCCGTCGATCGTGTCGTACAGCAGCCTGGCCTTGGCCAGGTTCTTCTGCTCGATCGCCGCCACGCCGCCGGCGGCCAGCAGCCACTCGAAGACCAGGCCAGCGATGTAGATCGCGTAGGTCGGCGGCGTGTTCAGCATCGAGTCGGCCTCGGCCTGCTCCTTCCAGTGAAACGCGCTCGGCGTGATCGGCAGCGCCCGGTCCAGCAGGCTCCTGCGCACGATCACCAGCGTCAGGCCGGCCGGGCCGACGTTCTTCTGCGCGCCGCCGTAGATGACGCCGTACTTCGACACGTCGATCGGCCGCGACAGGATGTGCGACGACATGTCGGCCACCAGCGGCACGGCGCCGGTGTCGGGCGTGAAGGGGTACTCGACGCCGCCGATGGTCTCGTTGCTGCAGATGTGCACGTAGGCGGCCTCCGCCGACAGCTTCCAGCTCTCGCGCGGCGGCACGTAGGAGAAGTTGCGGTCCTCGCTGCTCGCGGCGACGTTGACCTGCGCGTACTTCTTCGCCTCCTTGATCGACTTCTTCGACCACTCGCCGGTGTTGACGAAGTCGATCGCCTTGCGGTCGCCGAGCAGGTTCATCGGCACGATCGCGTTCTCGCCGATCGCGCCGCCCTGCAGGAACAGCACCGCGTAGTCGTCGGGAACGGCGAGCAGCTTGCGCAGGTCGGCCTCGGCCTTCTCGGCGATCGAGATGAACTCGGGCCCTCGGTGGCTCATTTCCATCACCGACATGCCGCTGCCGTGCCAGTCGAGCATCTCGGCGGCGGCGCGCTGCAGGACTTCCTTCGGCAGCACCGCCGGGCCGGCGCTGAAGTTAAACACTTGCATGGTGGGGTTCCCGCTCAGGGTTGCAGTAGATCTTCGGCCGCAGGCGGCTCGACGGCGGCCACTTTACCGCAGACGAAGAGCCGCTCTCCCGTGGCGCGACGGGGCGCAGCCGCGCCGCCCGCATCCCGCGCGGGCAGCGCGCAACGGGCGCGGCCCGCGCCGCGCGGCGCCGGCCCGCCCTACGAGCAGTGCCCGGTGTAGCCGCAGGCGGTGCAGAACTCGCAGCCGTCGCGCTTGATCACCGCCGCCGCGTGGCAGCTCGGGCAGACCTTGCCCTTGACCGGCGCCGTCTCGTGCTCGATCAGCTTGACCGCGTCGGGCACGGCAAGGATGCCGGCGCTCTGGATCGCGCGGCCGTCGTCGTCGAGGATGCCGAGCACCTTGTAGCGGTGCAGCAGCAGGGTGGCGATGTAGGCGACGGTGCTGGGGAACAGGGAGGAGCGGTCCTCGCCCGGCACCGGCGCCCAGAACTCGCCGTTCTGCTCGCCGAAGTTGAGCAGCTTCTTCAGCTTCAGGCCGATCCAGTTGGCGTCGACCACGCGCATGTCGAGCGAGATCAGCTTGCACAGGCCATCGAGCACGCGCGGGTACTCGCCGGCGAGCCAGATCGAGTACGGCCGGCGGCTGCCGTCGGGCAGGTGCAGTTCCTTCACGCCGAGGACGAAGTCGTCGCCGGTGTTGGCATTGGAGATGTCGACCGTCCAGCTCATCGTGCCGAGCGGGCCGGCTTTCGGTTCCTTCTTCGAGAACAGGGCGTTCAGCACCGGCGTCTG
>JBHJND010000383.1:0-2773 GCA_048497655.1 Caballeronia novacaledonica | reverse complement strand
TGTGCCACAACCTGCCGCAGGTGCGCGGCGAGAAGGTGAAGTCGACGGTGCCCTCGACGGTGTCGCCCGACCTGACGCCGCCGCCGAGCCACGAGGAACCGAACTTCATGCACGAGCACCGCACCAAGCTCGACGACACCTGCACCATGTGCCACGGCAAGATCGAGTGGGGCGCCGACGGCGGTAGCTTCTGCTCCAACCCCGCTTGCCACGGCCGCAAGTGGCCGGGGATGAACCTCGACCCGCAGGCGAAGAAGTAGCCGCGGGCCGCCCGAACGGCGCAGTCAACGCCCGGCACTGCCGGGCGTTATGCTTTCGCGTGCCGGGCCCGATGGCCCGCGCAGGCACACCGGCCTCCGATGGGTCGAGACCGGGTCAACCAAACCAGAGGAGGATCGATGAAATCACTGCTGATCGCGGCCGCTGTTGCCGCTTCCGTGGCGTTTGCCGGCGCAGCGCAGGCCAGCGAAGCCCTGGCCAAGGACAAGGGCTGCCTCGGCTGCCACGCCGTCGATGCCAAGAAGATGGGCCCGAGCTTCAAGGACGCCTCGGCCAAGTACAAAGGCAAGGCGGACGGCGAAGCAACCGTCGTCGGCATGCTGAAGTCGGGCAAGGCGCCGTCCGGCAAGTCGCACCCGGTGGCGAAAGCCAGCGACGACGAGCTGAAATCCCTGTACAAGTGGATCACGTCGCTGTAATCGCGCGATAGGGTTCTTCGCTGAAAAGCCGGCATAAGCCGGCTTTTCTCTTTCCTGGATATCTGCGGCGGACCGTTTGCGAGGCGGCCCGGCTGCCGCCGAGTTGATCCAGCGCAGACTTCGCCGCCGCCGTCGGGCCGATTCCACCCGAATCTGTCCGGAACGCGCTAAGCTGCAAACAAGAATCATTCTTGTTTGCGCCGCCGTGTCCGACCTCGCCCTGGCCTCCCTCGAACCGCAGCAGAAGGCGGTCGTCACTGCGCTCGACCTCGAGTTCGCCGTGCGGGAGCGGCTGGCGGCACTGGGCGTGCGCATTGGCCGCAAGCTGCACATCGTGCGGCGGGTCGGCTCCTCCGGGCCGCTGCAGGTGCGCATCGACCACACGGACCTGATCCTGCGCCGGAGCGACGCCGATCGCATCCAGGTCCGCCTCCTCACCGAGGGCCCGTCGTGACGCGAAGGCAGCCTGGCCGCCGGCAGGTCCGACGGCGATACCCCGGCCGGAGCGCGCAATGAGCAGCCCACCGCGACAGCGATTGCGCTTCGCGCTGGTCGGCATGCCCAACACCGGCAAGTCGACCCTGTTCAACCGGCTGACCGGCGTGCAGGCCAAGGTCGCCAACTGGCCGGGCATGACGGTCGACCTGCTCAGCGCCAGGATGATCCTCGGCGGCCGGACGGTCGAACTGGTCGACCTGCCGGGGATGTACTCGCTGCACGGCTTCGGCGAGGACGAGCGGCTGGTGCGGCACTTCCTGGAGCAGGAGCACGTCACCGGCCTGCTGGCAGTCGTCAATGCGGTGCAACTGGAGCGGCAGCTGCCGTTGGTGCTGCAGCTGCGCGAGCTCGGCCGCCCGGTGGTCGTCGTACTGAACATGGCCGACGAAGCGCGGCGGCTGGGCATCCGGATCGACGCGGCCCGCCTCTCCGAACAGCTGTCGGCGCCGGTGCTGCTGGCCGACGCCAAGCACGGCAACGGCGTCGCCGCCGTGCGGCAGACACTGCAGCAGCTTGCGGCCGATGCGCTGCCGGGCGAGGCCGTGGCGCGGAACACGATTCCGCCCGAGGTCGAGCGGCTGCGCGCCGACGACCGCTTCGAGGCGCAGGCCGCCGCGCTGGCGGCGGCGACAGTGGAAGTGCCGCACGTGCTGCCGGCCCGGCTCACCGACCGCATCGACCGGGTGCTGCTGCACCCTGTGGCCGGCGTGCCGCTGTTCTTCGGCCTGATGCTGCTGCTGTTCGAGGTGATCTACGGCATCGGCCTGCCACTGCAGGACGGACTGCAGTGGCTGATCGACCAGGCCAAGGAGGCGTGGCTGGCGCCATGGCTGGTCGACGCCTCGCCGGCGCTGAGGAGTTTCGTCCTCGAAGGGCTGGTCGACGGCGTCGGCACGGTACTCACCTTCCTGCCGGTGATCCTGGTGTTCTTCGTCGCCATGGCGCTGGTCGAGGACAGCGGCTACCTCGTTCGCGTGGCCTACCTGATGGACCGCTGGATGGCGCGGCTGGGTCTGGACGGTCGGGCCTTCGTGATGCAACTGATGGGCATGGGCTGCAACGTGCCGGCCATCATGGGCACGCGCGTGCTGCGTTCGCGCGGCTCGCGGTTGCTGGCAATGCTGGCGATCCCGTTTTCGCTGTGCTCGGCCCGGCTGCAGGTGCTGGTGTTCATCGCTGCCGCCTTCTTCTCGCGCCAGGCCGCGCCGCTAGTTCTGGCCAGCCTGTACGCGGTGAGCTTCGTCGTCGCCTTTGGCACGGCGCTGGTGTGGCGGCGCCGTTTCGCCGGCGACGAGCCGATGCTGCTGGAGTTGCCCCCTTACCGGCTGCCGACGCTGCGCGCGCTGTTCGCGCAGGGCTGGCAGTCATCTCGGCATTTTCTGGAGAACGCCGGCGTGTTCATCGTCGGCGGCGTGCTGCTGATCTGGTGGCTGACCCACTATCCGTTCGACGCCGCGCCGGCCGGCCCGCAGACGCTGGCCGGGCAACTGGCCGCGCTCTCGGCGCCGCTGTTCGCGCCGATCGGCATCGACGAGATCCTCTCGGTGGCGCTGATCTTCGGCTTCGTCGCCAAGGAG
>JBHJND010000382.1:0-2778 GCA_048497655.1 Caballeronia novacaledonica | reverse complement strand
CAGCGGCGAGCCGGTGGACGCCTGGCTCGGGGTGCTCGACGGCATGGTCAAGATGATGATCTCGACCTCGTCGGGCCGCGCTTCCACCTTCACCAGCATTCCGGCCGGCGGCTGGTTCGGCGAAGGCAGCCTGCTGAAGACGGAGCCGCGCCGCTACGACGTGATCGCCCTGCGCGAGTCGCGCATCGCCCGCGTGCCACGCCGCACCTTCGAGTGGCTGCTCAACACCAGCATCCCGTTCAACCGCTTCCTGCTGGTGCAGCTGAACGAGCGGCTCGGCCAGTTCATCGGCATGCTCGAGGCGCAGCGCCTGCACGACCCGGACGCGCGCGCCGCCCGCTGCGTGGCCGGCCTGTTCAACACGATTCTGTACCCCGGCATCGACAAGAAGCTGGAGGTCTCGCAGGAGGAGATCGGCTACCTCGCCGGAATCTCGCGCCAGCGGGTGAACCAGGCGCTGCACGCGCTGGAGGCGGCGGGCCTGCTGAAGGTAGAGTACGGCGCGATCGTCATCAACGATCTCGACGGCCTGCGCCGCTACGGCTCCTGAGTGCGGGACGGACGCCGCCGATGAAGACGGTCGAGTTGCCCACCGGCGAGCGCGTCCCGGCTTTGGGCCTGGGCACCTGGCGCATGGGCGAGGCCTCGCGCAGCCGGCGTGGCGAGGTCGAGGCGGTCCGCTTCGCGCTTCAGATCGGCTACCGGCTGATCGACACCGCCGAGATGTACGGCGAAGGCGGCGCCGAGGAGGTCGTCGGCGAGGCACTGGCCGGGGGCGCGGTGCCGCGCGACGAGGTCTTCCTGGTCAGCAAGGTCTACCCGCACAACGCCGGCCGCAAGGGGGCTGTCGCCGCCTGCGAGCGCAGCCTGAAGCGGCTGCGCAGCGACCGCATCGACCTGTACCTGCTGCACTGGCGCGGCTCGGTGCCGCTGGCGGAGACGGTGGCGGCGTTCGAGCAGTTGCGCGAGGCCGGCAAGATCCGGCACTGGGGCGTCAGCAACTTCGACGTCGACGACCTGCGGGAACTGTGGAAGGTCGACGACGGCGAGCGCTGTGCGGCCAACCAGGTCTACTACTCGGCCGGCCAGCGCGGCATCGAGTTCGACCTGCTGCCGTGGCAGCGGCAGCATCGGCTGCCGCCGATGGCCTACTGCCCGATCGACCAGGGGGCGCTGGCGGGCAGCCGCGCGCTGCAGGACGTTGCGCGGGCACGGCAGCTCAGCGCAGCGCAGGTGGCGCTGGCCTGGGTGCTGCGGCAGCCCGATGCGATCGCCATCCCGAAGGCGGTGCAGGCCGCCCACCTGCACGAGAACCTGGCCGCCGCATCGATCGAGCTTTCCGCCGACGAACTGGCGCGGATCGACGCGGCCTTCCCGCCGCCGGCGCGCAAGCGCCGGCTGGCGATGACCTGACAGCGGCGCAGCGCCGCCCGAGCCCGCGTTCGTCCGCCGTGCTGCTCGGCGCGGTCGTTCAGAGCGTCGTCCGGCGAACCGGCGCCGGCGGGCGAGGCGCCAGCGCGATCGCCGCCAGCGCCAGCACGCAGAAGCCGGCCCCGACAAGGAAGGTCAGCGGGGCGCCAAAGGTGTCCCACAGCACGCCGGCCAGCACGCTGGCCACCAGGATGGCGATGCCGGAAACGAGGTTGAAGACGCCGTAGGCGGTGCCGCGCAGGTCGTCCGGCGCAGCATCGGCGACCATCGTCGCCAGCAGGCCCTGCGTGATGCCCAGGTGCAGTCCCCACAGCGCGACGCCGGCCCACACCCAGGCCCAGTGGTCGCTGCAGGCCAGCGCCAGGTCGGCGGCGATCAGCACTGCCAAGCCGAGCGCGAGCAGGCTGCGGTGGCTCGCGCGGTCCGAAAGGCGGCCGAACGGATAGGCCGCCAGCGCGTAGACCAGGTTCATCGCCACCAGCACTAGCGGCGTGGCGGCGATCGGCACTCCGCCCTGCTGCGCGCGCAGGATGAGGAACGCCTCGCTGAAGCGGGCCAGCGCGAATACCGCGCCGACGCCGACCACCCACCAGTAGGCGCCGGACAGCCGGCGCAACTGCGCACGCCGTATCGGATTGACCGGCGCAGCGGCTCCTTCGCGCTTCGGTTCGCGCACGCCGAACAGCAGCAGCGCGACGGCGAGAAAGGCGGGAATGACTGCCGCCCAGAACACCGCCCTGAAGTCGTTCGCCCAGGCGAGCATCAGCCCCACTGCCAGCAACGGACCGACGAAGGCGCCGACGGTGTCGAGCGACTGGCGCAGGCCGAAGGCGGCGCCGCGCACCGCCGGCGGCGCGATGTCGGCGACCAGCGCATCGCGCGGCGCGCCACGGATGCCCTTGCCGATGCGGTCGATCAGCCGCGCCGTCAGCACCAGGCCGCCGCTGGCGGCCAGTGCGAACAGGGGTTTCGACAGCGCGCCGAGGCCATAGCCGAGCACCGCCAGCGGCTTGCGCCGGCCCCAGTAGTCGCTCAGCGCGCCGGAGAAGACCTTGACGATCAGCGCCGTGGCCTCCGCCGAACCCTCGATCAGCCCCACCGCGAGGGCGCTCGCGCCCAGCGCGCTGACCAGGAACACCGGCAGCAGGCTGTGGATGAGTTCCGAGGAGACGTCCATCAGCAGGCTGACCAGGCCGAGCGCCCAGATCGCCGCCGGGATCCGCCCCGCGGCCGGCGCTGGCGACGGACGACTCGGCGTCATGCGCCGGGCGGCGTTGGCGCGGGCATCCGCAACGACGACCGCCGCGGCGACAGCGCCGCGGCGTCGACGCCCAGATCAGCCACGTC
>JBHJND010000381.1:0-4733 GCA_048497655.1 Caballeronia novacaledonica | reverse complement strand
TCGATCATCGCGCGGGAGCGGGAATCGAAGCGCTCGTCGAGGCTGGGCAGTTCGTCGACGCCGAGGTCGACCAGCAGCAGCGCGGTGGCCACCTCGATGGCCAGCGACTCGCGCACCGACACCGGCGCCTCGGCCATTTCAGCGGCCAGCGTGCCGATCTCGGTGAGCAGCAGCTCGATCGGGCCGAGTTCGAGCGCCGAGGCGGCGCGGCGCGCCGCTTCGAGGTGGCGGACGAACGGCGCGGCATTGCCGCTGACGGCGGCCTCGCTCCAGGCCGACTTCGCCTCGGCCAGCGACTCGCGCAGCACGCGCACCTGGTCGGCATCGAGCAGCACGAGCTTGCTTCGCTCGTAGTCGGCCGGCAGCAGGACGTCGAGGTCGTACAGCCGGCGTGCCTCGGCCACGCGGGCCACGCCCGCATCGGCGCGGCCGATGTAGTACAGCGCGTCGACCAGCAGGCGCTCGGCCACCGCGGCGCCGCCGTCGATCAGGCGGCGCAGCTGCAGGTTGACGCGGGCCAGCACCCGCTTCAGGTCGACGTCGACGACGAGCGCGTCGGCTTCCAGCGCATCGAGCAGGCCGCGCACGACCCACCAGAAGCTGCGCGCCAGGCCGCGTTGCGGCAGGCGCTCGAGATCGGACAGCGCCTCGCGCATCTCGCGGCGCGCCTCGCCGCTGGAGGAGTCGCGCAGGAAGCGGAGCAGGGCGCCCTCGAAGCGGACCCGCCGCACGCGCAGCTGGTCGGCCGTCATCGGCCGCACGTTGATCCTGGCCAGCGCCGGCCGGCGCGACAGGTCGGGGAACATCAGGTCGGCCGGGTGGATCCGCGCCGCGCCGACCAGTTGCATCATGTCGCGATAGTGCGGGAACAGGCGGATCGGCTGGTCGGCGCGGCCGGCGCGCAGCCCCTCCAGGTAGGCGGCAAGCGCCTGCAGCGCACTCTCGACCTTCTGCACGGCCGCCGCCGTGCACTCGCCCGGCGCGGTTTCCCAGCGCCTGAACAGGTTCTCGACCGAGTCGAGCAGCAGCGCGGCGCCGCGCAGATCGAGCATGCGCAGCGCGCCCGCGGCCTCGTGGGCCTGCGCGACGGCGCCGCGCAGCGTCTCGTGGTCGCCCTTGTCGCCGAGGAACCGGCGGACGCCGGCAAGCGCGGCATCGGTGGCGACGCGGATCTCGCCGGCCAGCCACGCCAGCGGCGCCGCGTCGGGCCCCGGCTCGATCAACGGCTGCGGCATTGTCATCTCGCCCATCGGCACCCTCGCGCTGCGCTGATCAGGAAACCCGGAAACGGGCCACCGAGTCCTTCAGCTCGCGTGCCAGCGTGGCCAGCTGGCCGATCGACTGCGCGGCGCGCCGCGTGCCTTCGGTCGTCTGCTCGTTGACGCCGAGGATCCGCTCGATCGCGTGCGCCACGCCGTCGGCCGAGCTGGCCTGCTCCTGCGTGCTGCCGGCGATCCGGTCGATCAGCTCGGCGAGCTGCCGCGACACGCGGCCGATGTCGGCCAGTGCCATGCCGGCGGCATCCGACAGCCGGGTCCCTTCGACCACGCCCTGCGTGCTCTTTTCCATCGCCGCCACCGCGTCCTGGGTGTCGGTCTGGATGGTCTTGACCAGCGCGCCGATCTGCTTGGCGGCCTCGGCCGAGCGGTCGGCCAGCCGCTGCACCTCCTCGGCGACCACCGAGAAGCCGCGGCCGGCCTCGCCGGCGGAGGCGGCCTGGATCGCCGCGTTCAGCGCCAGCACGTTGGTCTGCTCGGTGATGTCGGAGATCAGCTCGACGATCTCGCCGATCTCCTGCGAGCTCTCGCCGAGCCGCTTGATCCGCTTGGCGGTCTCCTGGATCTGCTCGCGGATCTCGTTCATGCCGGCGATCTGGTTGTACACGGCGCGCTGGCCGCGCTCGGCCGCATCGAGCGAGACCTTGGCCACGCGGGCCGACTCGCCGGCGGCGCGCGAGACGTCGCCGATCTTGGCCGTCATCTGCAGCACGTTGGTGCCGGTGTCCTTGATGTCGCGCGCCTGGCTTTCCGAGGAGGTCATCAGCCGGGTGGCGATGTCGCGCGCCTCGGTCGAGGCGCCGTTGACCTGCTCGGCCGTGTCGTTGATGCGGCCGACCAGGCCGCGCAGTTCCTCGACCGTGTAGTTGACCGAGTCGGCGATCGCGCCGGTGATGTCCTCGGTCACCGTCGCCTGCACGGTCAGGTTGCCGTCGGCGACTTCCTGCAGTTCGTTCATCAGCCGCAGGATCGCCGTCTGGTTCTGCTCGTTGGCGCGCTTGGCCGCCTGCTCCAGCCGCTGCGCCTCGAGCCGCTGCGCCTCCGCTTCCAGCGCCCGGCGACGGCTGCCGCGAAGCAGCGCCTGCACCAGCGCCGCCACGGTGGCGAGCGCCAGCAGGCCGAAGACGATCGCCGCGCCGACGCTGATCGCGCGCCCGCCCTGCTCGCGCGTGGCCAGGCTCTCGATGGTGGCCAGCTTCCCGCGCACTGCCTCGGCGCTGTCCTGCAGCAGCTTGCGCGCGGCTGCCGCTTCGGCTGCCGCGCCGGCGGCGGGCAGGCCGGCTGCCGCCGCGTTCTGCAGATCGGCGGCAATCTTCGCCACCTGCTGCAGCCGGCTGCGCGTCTCCGCGTCCGCGCTGCCGAGCAGGGTCTGCGTTGCGTCGCGCACCTGCGCTAGGTCGCGGCCCAGCGCCTGGCCGGCGTCGGCGCCCGCCGTGCCGGCGGGCAGGGCATTGGCGCCGTGCGCCAGCCGCCACGCTGCCGTCGACAACTGGCCGGCCAGCGCGACCTCGCGCACCGGCGCGTTCTGCTGCAGCTTCAGCGCGCCGACCTCGTCGGCAAGCGCTGTCAATCGCGGCGTCGCCGCGTTGATCGCCGACAGCAGGGTGCCGAACGACAGCAGCGCCTTCTCCTGCGCCACGATGCGCGAGGCGGCGGCCTCGTAGGGCTTCCACACTTCGGCGAAGCGCGTCAGCTCGGCGGCCGCCGGCCCCGAGGCCTGCCGGCCGAGGTCGAGCAGCGCTTCACCGGCCTGATCGCGGCTCGACTTCAGCTCCGCGATGGCGACGGCGTCACCCTCGCTGGCGGGCACGGCGGCGCGCGCCATCCGCTGGCTGTTCGCCATCGCGGCGGCGAACTGCTCCGCGGTCTCGATTCTCTGCCCGATGGAGCGCTGGTCGATGAACAGCAGCGCCACCGTGAGCACGACGAACAGGCCGAGCAGCAGCAGCAACACCTGCAGTTGCTGGGCGAGCGGCCGGCCGCCCAGGCCGGGCAGGTCCGCCTCCTGCAAGCGCTGCAGCAGCCGCGACGCCCACGGTTCGGCAGTGCTCTGCGCGGCCGCCTCCGGCAGCTTCAGCTGCGAGCGGTCGATGCGCTGGGTCGGCGGCCCGGCAGGGACGACGGTCTCGCCGCGCGGGCGGTTCTCCGTGCCGGCGAACTCGGTGTAGCGGAACGGCTGGACCGTGATCGGCCCCTCGGAACCCGGCTCGCCCACTTCCTTAGCACCCATCGTTCCCATGTCGTCCATCCTCTCTGCGCCGGTCGCGGCGCTGCCGGCCGGGCCGTTCGTCGGGCCCGCGTGGTTCATCGCCTAGATGCCGACGGACGCGAAGCGTTCGTCGGTCACCAGGCGAGCCAGGTTCAGTTCAGTCAGCGTCAGGCCGCCGGAGTCGCGGAAGCGGGCGCCTTCCCACGGCGCCTCGGCATCGGCCTGTGGCAGGGCGTCGAGATCCTTGGCGCTGCGCAGGCCGAAGGCGCGGCTGATCAGCAGCGCCGCGTTGACCTTCAGCGACTCGCCGAGCACCAGCAGCTGCACGGCCTGCTCGTCGCGCAGGGGCTCTTCGCCGGCCAGCTGCGGCAGGTCGTAGACGCCGACCAGGCGGCCCCGCACGTTGGCCAAGCCGCGGAACCACGGCCGGGTCCAGGGCACGCGGGCGATCGACGACGCCGCCACCACCTCGCCCACGCTGGTCATCTCGACCAGGTAGCCGCGCTCGCCGATGCGCACGCCCAGCCGCGCCGCCTGCATCTCGCGCGCCGGCGCCTCGTTGAGCCTCTGCGCCAGCTGCGCCGAGAAGTCGCGCAGGCTGGCCATGTGCTTCGGGTGCTCCATCGGTGCGTTCATGGTCAGCCTATCGCGGCAATCTTGCCCAGCAGTTCCTCGGCCTTGACCGGCTTGGTGACGTAGTCACGGGCGCCCTGGCGCAGGCCCCAGATGCGGTCGGTCTGCTGGTTCTTGCTGGTGCACATGATGATCGGGATGTGCTGCGTGGCCGGGTCGCGCGAGATCTGCCGCGTCAGCTGGAAACCGTTCTGGCCCGGCATCACCACGTCCATCAGGATCAGGTCCGGCTCGACGGCCCTGACCTTGATCAGCGCCTCGTCGGCGTTCTCGGCCGCCGAAACGTGGAAGCCGTTGCGGGTGAGCAGCTCGGTCAGGAAGTAGCGCTCGGTGGGCGAGTCGTCGACGACGAGGACCTTCTTGATCGTCATGGGCTGTGTTCCGGCGTTGGGTCAGGCCAGGGCGGGCGATCTGGCCGAGTGCTGCAGCACCGCGGTCAGCAGGCTGTCCTTGGTGAACGGCTTGGTGAGGTATTCGCTGGAGCCGACCATGCGGCCGCGCGCGCGGTCGAACAGACCGTCCTTCGACGACAGCATCACCACCGGCGTCTTCGAGAAGCGCGGGCTGCGCTTGATCAGCGCGCAGGTCTGGTAGCCGTCCAGCCGCGGCATCAG
>JBHJND010000380.1:0-1743 GCA_048497655.1 Caballeronia novacaledonica | reverse complement strand
CCAGGTCGCGGCTACCGCTTCGTCGTAACCGGAGGCGCCGCAGGCCGGCAGCAGCGCGCCGGTGCCGGCGAGGGTGGCGAGTCGCAGCAGGTCGCGGCGGGAGGGCATGAAACGGGCGTCGGGTCGGTACCCGGCAAGGATGCCCGGCCGGGCGCCGCCGTCCTTGTCGGCGCGCAAACGTCTCATGTACATGCGGCTTGCGCGCTGCCTGCCCGGGCGCGCGGCCTGCGCCGCTTCGGTCCCTTGCCCGGAGCGGCGAGCGGCGGCGAGTCCTCGCCGGTGGGGGAGAGACTCCCCGCGGCAGGCGCTAGAGCCGCGCGTGACCCGCCGCGAAGTCACGCAGCGCCCGGCCGGTGTGGGTCTCGCGCTTCGCCAGCTCCTGCGGCGGGCACTGCGCCACCACCCGCCCGCCGCCGTCGCCGCCCTCGGGGCCGAGGTCGATCACCCAGTCGGCCTCGGCGATCACGTCGAGGTTGTGCTCGATCACCACCACCGTGTTGCCGGCATCGACCAGCCGGTGCAGCACGCGGAGCAGTTTCTCGACGTCGTGCATCGACAGGCCCACCGTCGGCTCGTCGAGGACGTACAGCGTGTGCAAGGGCTGGTAGGCGCGGCCGGTGCGCGTCAGCCCTTCGTCGAGCCGCACCTTCGCCAGCTCGGTGACCAGCTTGATCCGCTGCGCCTCGCCGCCCGACAGCGTGGGCGACGGCTGGCCGAGCGTGAGATACCCCAGGCCGACGTCCTGAAGCAGCTGCAGCGGGCGCAGGATCGACGGGTGCGCCGAGAAGAAAGGCACCGCGTCGTCGATCTCCATCGCCAGCAGGTCGCCGGCCGACTGGCCGCGCAGGCGGATGCCGAGCGTCTCGCGGTTGAAGCGGCCGCCGCGGCAGGCGTCGCACAGCACCTTCACGTCGGGCAGGAAGTTCATCTCGATCGTGCGCAGGCCCTGGCCCTCGCAGGCCTCGCAGCGGCCGCCGGCGGTGTTGAACGAGAAGCGCGAGGCGCCGTAGCCGCGCATGCGCGCCTCGGCGGTGTCGGCGAACAGCCGCCTGATCGCGTCCCAGAAGCCGACGTAGGTGGCCGGGCAGGAGCGCGGCGTCTTGCCGATCGGCGTCTGGTCGACCTCGAGCACGCGGTCGACCCGCTCGTGGCCGCCGATGCCGTCGCAGCCGGCCCACGGCCCCGCGAATTTCTTCTTCCGCGGGTCGACGTTCACCGCGCGCTGCAGGTTGGCCAGCAGCACGTCGCGGGCGAGTGTCGACTTGCCGCTGCCGGAGACGCCGGTGACCACGGTCAGCCGGCCGAGCGGGATATCGGCGTCCGCATCGCGCAGGTTGTGCAGCTTCGCGCCGCGCAGCGTCAGCCGCGGCGTGTCCTTCGCTACCAGGCGACGCGGCTCGGCCGGGTGCTGCAGCGGCGACTTGAGATAGTGCCCGGTGATCGACTCGCCGGCCGCCATCAAGTCGGCGACCGACCCCTGCGCGATCACCCGGCCGCCGCGCACGCCGGCGCCGGGGCCGATGTCGATCAGGTGCTCGGCGCGGCGGATGGTGTCCTCGTCGTGCTCGACCACTACCAGCGTGTTGCCGCGGCCGCGCAGCCTGCCGAGCGCCTCGAGCAGGATGCGGTTGTCGCGCGGGTGCAGGCCGATGGTCGGCTCGTCGAGCACGTAGCACACGCCCTGCAGGTTCGAGCCCAGTTGCGCGGCCAGCCGGATGCGCTGCGCCTCGCCGCCGGACAGCG
>JBHJND010000379.1:0-4409 GCA_048497655.1 Caballeronia novacaledonica | reverse complement strand
GGTCGGGGTCCGCACCGGCGACACCGCGTCAGGAGAACGGGCACGGCAAGCCCGGCAGCTGCCCGAAGTCCTGGTCACCACGCCGGAGAGCCTGTCGCTGCTGCTGGCCCGTGCCGACTGCCGCCAACTGTTCGCCGGGCTAGCGCTGGCGGTGGTCGACGAGTGGCACGAGATGATCGGCAGCAAGCGCGGCGTGCAGGTGCAGCTGGCGCTCGCCCGCCTGCGCCGCTTCGTGCCGGGCCTGCCGCTGTGGGGATTGAGCGCGACGCTGGGCAACCTCGCGCAGGCGATGCGCACGCTGCTCAACCGTGCCGAAGGCGAGCTAGTGCAGGGGCGGGTCGACAAGCAACTCGTTATCGACACGCTGCTGCCCGACGATCCCGGCCGCTTCCCTTGGGGCGGCCACCTCGGCATCAGGATGCTCGAGCCGGTGCTGCGCGAGATCGTGGCCGCCGGCACGACGCTGGTGTTCACCAACACGCGCTCGCAGGCGGAAATCTGGTACCAGGCGATCCTGCAGGCGCGTCCGCAGTGGGCGGGCCTGATCGCCCTGCACCACGGCTCGCTCGATCGCGAGGTGCGCGACTGGGTCGAGGCGGGCCTGAAGGAAGGCCGGCTGAAGGCGGTGGTCGCCACCAGCAGCCTCGACCTCGGCGTCGACTTCCTGCCGGTCGAGCGCGTGCTGCAGGTGGGCAGCGCCAAGGGCGTGGCGCGGCTGCTGCAGCGGGCCGGCCGCAGCGGCCATGCGCCGGGACGGGTGTCGCGGGCGACCCTGGTGCCGACCAACGCGCTCGAACTGGTCGAGGCCTCGGCGGCGCGCCGGGCCGCCGCGCAGGGACGGGTCGAGGCGCGCAGCGCGCCGGTCAAGCCGCTCGACGTGCTGGTGCAGCACGTGGTGACGGTGGCGCTCGGCACCGGCTTCGCCGCCGACGAACTGCTGGCCGAGGTGCGCGACACCGCCAGTTTCGCCACGCTGACCGACGACGAGTGGAACTGGGTGCTCGACTTCGCCGGCCGCGGCGGCGAATCGCTGCGCAGCTATCCCGAGTACCGGCGCATCGCGCCCGGTGCCGACGGCCTGTACCGGGTGACCGATGTTCAGGTGGCGCGCCGGCACCGGATGTCGGTCGGCACCATCGTCGCCGATGCCTCGATGCTGGTGCGCTTCGGCAACGGCGCCAGGCTCGGCCAGATCGAGGAGAGCTTCGTCGCCCGCCTGCGCAAGGGCGACGTCTTCACCTTCGCCGGCAGGCGGCTGGAACTGGTCCGCGTGCACGAGATGACGGCCTTCGTCGCCCCGGCGAAGGGCAGGCGCGGCACGGTGCCGCGCTGGGCCGGCGCCAAGATGCCGCTGTCGAGCGAACTGGCCGAGGCGGTGCTGGCCGAACTCGAGGGCGTGGCCGCCGGCCGCCTGGACACCCCGGAGTTGCGGCTGACCCGACCGCTGCTGGAACTGCAGGCGCGCTGGTCGGCGCTGCCCGGCCGCGACCGGCTGCTGGTCGAGTCGCTGCCGCAGTGCGACGGCTGCAGCCTGTTCGTCTACCCGTTTGCCGGCCGCCACGCCAACCTCGGACTGGCATCGCTGATCGCCTGGCGCGTCGGCCGGCTGCAGCCGGCGACTTTCTCGATCGCGGTGAACGACTACGGCTTTGAGCTGCTGGCGCCGGAGGCGATCGACTGGCGCCGGCTCTGGGCGGCCCAAGGCGAGGCCGACGGCGGCCTGCTGCGCGAGGCCGGCCTGCTGGAGGACGTGCTGGCAAGTCTCAACGCCGGCGAACTGGCGCAGCGGCGCTTCCGCGAGATTGCGCGGGTGGCAGGCCTCGTCTTCCCGGGCTTCCCCGGCCAGCCGAAGTCGACCCGGCAGCTGCAGGCATCGAGCGGCCTGCTGTACGAGGTGTTCCGCAGGTACGACGCCGGCAACCTGCTGCTCGCGCAGGCCGAGCGGGAGGTGCTGGAGCAGGAGCTGGACCTCGCCCGCCTGCGCGCCGCGCTGGCGCGGATGCGCGTGATGCGGCTGGCCTACCGCCACCTGCAGCAGCCGACGCCGTTCGCCTTCCCGCTGCTGGTCGAGCGGCTGCGCGAGCAGCTCAGCACCGAGCAGCTTGCCGACCGGATCGCGCGCATGGTGGCGGAGCTCGAGAGGCGCGCCGAGGCGGGTGCCTGAGCGCACGCCGGCGCCACAACCGGCACAAGATATCGGCCGACAGGCCACGGTGGAATCAACATCTTGTGGTGCCAGCGGGCCGGTTGTCGGCCGCCGCCGTCGCGCCGGGCGCGGTTTCCCCTCTGAGAATCGTTGCGTCGACGTCGCGAAGCTGCTCTTTTCCCTCTGAAAACGCTTGCGCTCAGAGGGAAATCGCTTTAGCTTCCGCGTCACGCAACGAGAGCGCTCTTGCGGTCGCACGGTCGAGAACGCTGTCGCTGTGTTTCGCTAACCCTGAAAGGAGAAGCTGATGGCAACCAAGAAGGCGAAGAAGGCGGCGAAGAAGGCTCCGGCCAAGAAAGCCGCGAAGAAGGCAGCGCCGAAGAAAGCGGCCGCCAAGAAAGCGGCGCCGAAGAAGGCAGCTGCGAAGAAGGCAGCGCCGAAGAAGGTCGTTGCGAAGAAGAAGGTTGCGCGCAAGCCGAACGCTGCCTTCATGAAGCCGCTGACCCCGTCGGGTCCGCTGGCCGCGATCATCGGCTCCACGCCGATGCCGCGCACGGAAGTGACGAGCAAGATCTGGGCGTACATCAAGAAGAACAAGCTGCAGGACGCCGTCAACAAGCGCATGATCAACGCCGACGAGAAGCTGAAGGAGCTGTTCGGCAAGGCCAAGGCCGACATGTTCGAGCTGACCAAGTTCGTCAGCAAGCACCTGAAGTAGTCGGACCCGGCGCAACGAGAAAGGCCCGCATCGCGGGCCTTTTTCTTTGGCATTGCGTCGCCGTCTACGCCGGCCGTAGCGCGTCGGCGATCAGCGGCACCACCGACAGCGCGTTGCTCTCGTGCGGCACCGTGTCGGTGCTCCAGAACTCGGAGATGCCGGCCGCCTTCAGCGTCGCGCCGGCCTGAGGCGCCAGTACGGCGTGGGTGACCACGGCGTCGACCCGCGCCGCGCCGGCGGCGAGCAGCGCGCGCGCGGCGGCCGCCAGCGTGTGGCCGCTGCTGGCCACGTCGTCGACCAGCACCACCTCGCGGCCCCTGATCTCGTCGGCCGGCAACTCGACGTCGACCTCGGTGTCGCCGTGCCTGGTCTTGCGGCACACCGTCCACGGCAGGCCGTTGAAGGTGGCCGCCACGTGCACCCACTGCGCCGACTCCGCGTCCGGGCCGACCAGCATCGGCCGGCGGCCGCGCATGGCGACGAAGTGGCCGATCAGCGGCGCCGCCGACAGCGCCACGGCGCGCGCCAGCGGGATCGCCTCGGCGAGTGTGGCCACCCGGTGCAGGTGCGGATCGACGGTGACCACCGCGTCGAACAGTTCGGCGAGCAGCCGGCCGATCACCTTCTGGCTGACCACCTCGCCCGGTGCAAAGGCGCTGTCCTGCCGCATGTAGGCGAGATAGGGGGCGATCAGCGTGACGTCGCGTGCGCCGAGTTCCCGTGCCGCCCGCGCGACCATGACCAGCTCGACCAGTTTCTCGTTGGGCGCGTGCAGCGAGCGCAGCAGGCGCACCTCGGCGCCGAGCCGCGGCGGCAGCGTCAGCTTCAGCTCGCCGTCGGGAAAGCGATGGCGCGAGATCCGCTGCACGGGCAACCCGGAGGCAAGACCGAGGGCGCGGGCGAACCCGACCTCGTCGTCGAAGCAGAGAATCATCAGAACTCCGGCGCGAATTCGGTCGACGGCTCGGGCTGCGCGGCGTCGCCGATTCGGAAGCCGCTGGCGCGCGAGGCCACCTCGCGGGCGAACTGCAGCTCGGCCATGGTGTCGGCGTAGATCCGGTAAAGCGGCTCGCCGGAGGCTACCCGATCGCCGATCCTGTGCAACAGGTCGACGCCGGCGCCGGCCGCGTTGGGCGCGCCGGCCAGCCGGGCAATCCTTGAGAGCCGCTCGCAGTCGATCGCCGTCACCACGCCGGCGGCCGATGAGCTCACCTCGTGGGTCATTGCTGCCAGCGGCGGGTTGCGCCAGTCGAAGCCGCGCGCACCCTGCGCCTCGATGATCGCCGCCATCGTCAGCCGGGCGCGGCCGGAGTCAAGGATGTCGCGGGCCAGCGCGAAGCCGTCGCCGCCGCGCAGGTCGGGGTCGAACTCGAGCACGCGGCCGGCCAGCCGCAGCGCCTTGTTGCGCAGGTCGGCCGGCGCCTGCGGGTCGCCGTGCAGCACCTGCATCACGTCGCGCGCCTCCAGCCGCGGCCCGATGCCGCGGCCGACCGGCTGGCGGCCGTCGGTGATCACCACGTCGAGCGTCATGCCGACGTGGCGGGC
>JBHJND010000378.1:0-8936 GCA_048497655.1 Caballeronia novacaledonica | reverse complement strand
GCCGGTGCTCGCCGTGCCGCCGGGAAGCGTGACCTGCTGCGGCGAGAAGTAGAAGCGCTGGCCGATGGCGCCGCGCAGGCGCTCGGTCCCGGTGGCCGGGTCGAGGATCCGCCCCACCAGGGCCGCCGTCAGCTGGTTGGCCTCGCTTACGCGGTCGAAGCCGGAAAAGCGGTTCTCCCTGAACAGCTGCGTGAAGTTGAAGTCCGCCTCCGCGGTGTCGAACACCGGCAGGTCCGACTGGTCGCGGTACGGCACATAGGCGTAGAACAGGCGCGGCTCGAGGGTCTGCACCGATGCCGAGCCGAACCAGTTCGCCTCGCGCTCGAACACCAGGCCGCCGTCGACCGAGGCGATCGGCAGCGTGCGGCTCGGCCGCGGGTCCGTCAGTCGCGCGCCGTCGAGTTCGTACCAGGTGCCGAGCCACTGCACCCGCGGGACGAGGAAGTAGCCCGGGGCGCGGACCGGGTAGGCGAGGCTCGGGTTGACGAGGAAGCGGCTGCCGGTCACCAGCGTCGGGTGCGAGAAGCGGGTCGCATCCATCATCAGGCCGGCGTCGAAGCCGGCGATCCTCGGCGTCCAGCCGGTCAGCGACAGCTGCGGCACCCGCTCGTACGGCTTGGCCACCGGCTGCGTCGGGTCCTGCAGGGTCTGGTTCTCCTCGACGCGCACCAGCGCGCTCCAGTTGCGCTGGGTGTAGCGCAGGAAGGCGTCCTGCGGCAGCACCAGCCGCGACGAGCCGGCGATGGTGCGCGCGTAGTCGGCGGGCACGTTGTCGTCTGAGACCTGGTTGTAGTTCACGCCGCCGGTCAGGCCGGCGGCGTTGTCGTAGAGGTGGCGGATCGAAAGGAAGCTGCGCGAGGTCTCGGTGACCCGGTCGTAGGGATTGAGGTCGTACTGGATCGCGCCGCTGAAGTTGGGCTCCAGGTAGCGGAACTCGGTGCCGATCAGCACGCCGCGCTTGCTCATAAAGCGCGGCGAGATCGTCGCGTCGTAGTTGGGCGCGATGTCCCAGTAGTAGGGAACGGTGGCCTCGACGCCGAGCTTGCTGTTGATGCCGAAGGACGGCGTCAGCAGGCCGCTGCGCCGGTGCTCGCCAAGCGGAAACTGGAAGTACGGCGAAGCGAGGATCGGCACGCCCTGGAAGTGCACCGAGGCGCCGTTGGCCACGCCCAGCTCGGCGTCCTGGTCGATCGTCAGCCGGCGGGCCTGGATCCACCACGAGTAGTCACCCGGCGCGCAGGTCGTATAGACGGCATCCTCGAGCCGGACCCGCCCGCCTTCGAGAAACTCGATCCGCCGCGCCGTGCCGCGGCCCTGGTGCGGCGCGTAGGTGAATCCGGCGTCGGGCATGGCGCCGGTGCGCGCGTCGATCTTCAGCGCCAGGCTCGGCCCGAAGACGGCCACGCCGTCGCGGAACAGGCGCACGTTGCCGCTTGCCTCGAGTTCGTCGGAGGCCACCGAGTATTCGATCCGGTCGCCGCGCAGCACCGTGCCGCCGCGCCGGATCTCGGCGTTGCCTTCGAGCCTCAGGCGCTCCTCGATCTCGCCGCTGATTAGGTCGGCGCGCACGTATGCGGCGCCTTCAGCCGCCGGTTGCCCGCGGCCCTCGCCGAGGGAGCGTTCCAGCCGCAGGCGCGGCTCTTCGGCGCGCGCAGCCGCCGCCCAGATCAACAGACACGTCGCCAACGCAAGCTCAGGACGGAAAGGTCGCAATCGGGGCAACGGCCGCGCGTCGATCGTCAGTCGCGACAGGCGGCGCGACAGCGCGTGGCTATTATAGGAACCGCTCATCACGAACCTGCGAGCCTGTCCTGCGATCGACGCTCTCCCCTGCTGCAAGTTCGGCAAGCGCCCCGACGCCCACCGCACCGGGCACGACCGCGACGCAGGATCGCCGCCTGTCGGCGCTGCAGGACTGGCTGGCGAGCCTGCCCGATGAGTTCGGGCTGCAGCCCGAATCCCTCCGGCCGGCCTCGGCCGACGCGAGCTTCCGTCGCTACTTTCGCCTCGACGCGCGCGGTCTCGCGGGCGGCACCGCGATCGCCATGGACGCCCCGCCGCCGCAGGAAGACACGCGGCCGTTCGTGCATGTCGCCGCCCTGCTGCACGAGGCAGGCCTGAACGCACCGCGCGTGCTGGCGCAGGACGTGCAGCACGGCTTCCTGCTGCTCACCGACCTCGGCGCGACGACTTACCTCGCCGCGCTCGACGAGAGCAACGCGAACGAACTGTTCGGGGCGGCAACCGGCGCACTGGTGCGCTGGCAGCTGGCCAGCCGCGCCGGCGCGCTGCCCCCGTACGACGAGGCGCTGCTGCGGCGCGAGCTCGACCTGTTTCCCGAGTGGTACCTCGGTCGCCACCTCGGGCTCGAACCGAGGCCCGAGCAGCGCCAGGCGATGCAGACACTGTGGCGTCAGCTGATCGACACCTGCCTGGCGCAGCCGCGCGTGTTCGTGCACCGCGACTACATGCCGCGCAACCTGATGGTGACCGAGCCGGCGCCCGGCATCCTCGACTTCCAGGACGCCGTCTACGGCCCGATCGCCTACGACGTGGTGTCGCTGTTCCGCGACGCCTTCGTCTCCTGGCCCGAGGAGCGCGTGCTCGACTGGACGATCCGCTACTGGGAAGGCGCGCGCCGCGCCGGCCTGCCGGTGGATGCGGACTTCGCCGACTTCTACCGCGCCTTCGAGTGGACCGGCCTGCAGCGCCACCTGAAGGTGCTCGGCATCTTCGCCCGCATCAACTACCGCGACGGCAAGCCGCAGTACCTGGCCGACACGCCGCGCTTCATCGCCTACGCCCGCGCGGTCGCCCGCCGCTACCGGCCGCTGGCAGCGCTGGCCCGGCTGCTCGACGAGATCGAGGGCGTGCAGCCTCGCGCGGGCTTCACCTTCTGATGAAGGCGCTCCTGTTTGCCGCCGGCCGTGGCGAGCGCATGCGGCCGCGCTCGGACACCACGGCCAAGCCGCTGCTGCGCGCCGGCGGCAGGCGGCTGATCGAGTGGCAGATCGAGGCGCTGGTGCGCGCCGGGATACGCGAGATCGTCATCAACACCGCCCACCTGGCGCAGCAGATCGAGGACACGCTCGGCGACGGCAGCCGCTACGGCACCCGGCTCACCTACGCGCGCGAGGGCGAGCGCGCCGAGGACGCGCTGGAGACGCTCGGCGGCATCGTCGGGGCGCTGCCGCTGCTCGGTGCGGCACCCTTCGTTGCTGCCAGCAGCGACATCGTGACCGACTACGACTACTCCCGCCTCGCCCCGGCGCTGGCGGCGATCGCGCGCGGCGACGCCGACGCGCATCTGGTGCTGGTCGACAACCCGCCGTTCAACGCCGGCGGCGACATGGGACTGGCCAACGGACGCATCCGCATGCAGCGGCCGTACCTCACTTACGCCAACATCGGCATTTTCTCGCCGGCGCTGTTCGAGGGCCTGCGCCCCGGGCGCGCCAGGCTGTTCCCGTGGCTGTACGGCTTCGTCGAACTGGGCCGGGTCAGCGGCGAGCACTTCCGCGGCCGCTGGCACAACGTCGGCACGACCGCCGAGCTCGATGCGCTCGACGCCGAGCTGTCGGCATCCAGCGCCCGGCAGCCTCCCGCGGCGGCGAACTCGTGAGCGCAGCGATGCGAAAGGCGATCGTCATCGGCGGCGGCCCGATCGGGTTGCTGTGCGCGTCGCTGCTGGCGCAGCGGCGGATCTCGTGCGTCGTCATCGACGCGAGGCCGCTCGAGCAGGCGCGGCGTGACGCGCGCCTGCTGGCGCTGTCGCGCGGCACCTGGGAACTGCTGGCGCCCGTGCTCGGCGCCGACCTGCCGCCGCGTGCAGCGATACGCGAGGTGCACGTCAGCTCGGCCGGCGACTTCGGCGCCACACGCATCGCGGCAGCGGACTTCGGCGGCGCCGACCTCGGCGCAACGGTCCTTTACGGCGATCTGCTTGCCTCGCTGGCCGCGACGGTCGCCGTGCAACCCGCCATCGAGATGCTGCGGCCGGTGGCGGCGGCCGAGGTGCGGCAGCGCCCGGACGCCGTCGAGGTGCTGCTCGAAGACGGCACTTCCCTCGCTGCCGATCTGGCCATCCGCGCCGAAGGACTGGTCGCCGCCGAGCGGCATGCCGAGCCGGCGGCCGCCGATGCCTGGGCGCTGCTCGCCGACGTCCGCCTGCGACCCGCGCGCGACGACATGCCGGACGGCGCTGCCTTCGAGCGCTTCACGCGCGGCGGCCCGCTGGCCCTGCTGCCGACCCCGCGCTCCTTCGGCGCTGGTGCCGGCCGGGTGCTGTCGCTGGTGTGGTGCATGGGGGAGGCCGACGCGCAGCGACGCCCGGCCTTGCCCGACAGCGAGCTGCTCGGCGAACTGCAGACGCTGCTCGGCAGGCGCATCGGCGAAGTCACGGCGATCGGCCCGTCGCGCGCGGTCGCGCTGCCACAGCGGCGCCGCGAGCAGGTCCACCATCATCGCGTGGTGGCGCTCGGCAACGCCGCGCAGACGCTGCATCCGGTCGCCGGGCAGGGCTTCAACCTCGGCGTGCGCGACTGCTTCACGCTGGCCGACGAACTCGGCGGCGGGCACTCGCTCACCGATGCGCTCGCCCGCCATGCGCGCCGCCGGCAGGCGGACCGCGCGGCGATCGCCGCGCTCACCGGCGGGCTGCCCACACTGTTCGCCTCCGGCTTCGCGCCGCTCGCAGTCGCCCGCGGCCTCGGCCTGGCGGTGCTCGATGCGGTGCCGCCCCTGCGGCGGCAGCTGGCGCAACTGCTGATGTTCGGCGTGCGTTCGTAGGCTCTCATCCGGCGAGCAAGGCAAGGCCCGCCTTCACGGCACGGCCGCGCTCGCGCCCGTGGCTACAATTGTGCGTTCTCGCCGATTTTCCTTCCCCGCCCACCCGCCATGCGCCTCGGCTCGCACGAGCTGAACAACCGCGTATTCGCCGCGCCGATGGCGGGGGTCACCGACCGGCCCTTTCGCCGCCTGTGCCGCCGCTTCGGCGCCGGCTACGCGGTGGCGGAGATGGCGGCGTCGAATCCGCGGCTGTGGGCCAGCGAAAAGACGATGCGCCGCCTCGACCACAACGGCGAGCCCTCGCCGGTGGCGGTGCAGCTGGCCGGCGCCGATCCGCTGATGCTCGCCGAGGCGGCGCGCTACAACGTCGACCGCGGCGCGCAGATCATCGACATCAACATGGGCTGCCCGGCGAAGAAGGTCTGCGCGGTCGCCAGCGGCTCGGCGCTGCTGCGCGACGAGGCGCTGGTCGGCCGCATCCTGCAGGCGGTGGTTGCCGCCGTCGAGGTGCCGGTGACGCTGAAGTTCCGCACCGGTTGGTCCCCCGAGAGCCGCAATGCAGTGCGCATCGCGCGAATCGCCGAGGACGCGGGCGTGCGCATGCTGACGCTGCACGGCCGCACGCGCGCCTGCGGTTTCGGCGGCCGCGCCGAGTACGGGACGATCGCCGAGGTCAGGCGCGTGGTGGCGATCCCGGTCGTGGCCAACGGCGACATCGATACGCCTGCCACGGCGCGCGAGGTGCTCGCCGCGACCGGCGCCGACGCGGTGATGATCGGCCGCGCCGCGCAGGGGCGGCCATGGATCTTCCGCGAGATCGAGCACTTCCTGGCCACCGGCGAGATGCTGCCGTCGCCGTCGGTCGACGAGGTGCGCCCGGCACTGCAGGAGCACCTGCAGGAGCACTACGCCTTCTACGGCCGCGAGCACGGCGTGCGCACCGCGCGCAAGCACATCATCTGGTACACGCGGCGGCTGGCCGGCGGCGAGGAGTTCTGCCACCGGATGAACCGCATCGACGATCCGGATGCGCAGGCGGCTGCGGTCGACGACTTCCTGCAGGAACACGGGCGCCGGCACGGCAGACTGAGCGAGCAGGACTCGCCGGTGCACTGATCGGCGGGCCGCGGCCCGCCGGGAACAGAACAGACAGATATACGAGGAGAGAGAGGCAATGCCGTCAAATGCGCCGCCGCGAAGCGGCAGGCAAGCGACCAGCAGCGAGCAGCGGCCGACGCCGTCGCCGGCGGCCGGCGATGTCTCGCCGCGCGGCGAGACGATCGAGCAGTGCATCCTGCGCAGCCTGAACGAGTACTTCGACAATCTCGACGGTGCCAAGCCGCACGCGCTGCACGAGATGGTGCTGCAGGCCGTCGAGCGGCCGCTGGTCAAGTTCGCGATCGAGCGGACCCACGGCAACCAGTCGGCGGCGGCGGAACTGCTGGGCATCAACCGCAACACGCTGCGCAAGAAGCTCACCGAGTACCGGCTGGGGTGAGGAAGATGGAACCGAAAGCGCTCGGACTGCCTGCCACGTTCGCCGCGGCGGCGCCGGCGGAGGGAGCACGATGAAGCAGGCGCTGATCAGCGTGTCGGACAAGACCGGCGTCGTCGAACTGGCGCAGGGCCTGGCCGGCCTCGGCTACCGGATCCTGTCGACCGGCGGCACCGCCAAGCTGCTTGCCGACAACGGCGTCGCCGCGACGGAGGTCGCCGAGTACACCGGCTTTCCCGAGATTCTCGACGGCCGCGTCAAGACGCTGAACCCGCGCGTGCACGCCGGGCTGCTGGCCCGCCGCGACGTCGCGGAGCACATGGCGTCGATGGCCAAGCACGGGATCGATCCGATCGACATCCTGTGCGTCAACCTGTATCCGTTCGAGCAGACCGTGGCGCGCCCCGAATGCACCTTCGACGACGCGGTCGAGAACATCGACATCGGCGGGCCGGCCATGCTGCGCGCGGCGGCGAAGAACCACGGCTCGGTGGCGGTGCTGGTCGACCCGGCCGACTACCCGGCGCTGCTGGAGGAACTGCGGGCGAACGGCCGCGTCGGCTCGTCGATGCGCTTCGAGCTGGCGAAGAAGGTCTTCGCGCACACCGCACGCTACGACGGCGCGATCAGCAATTACCTGTCGTCGCTCGACGAGAAGATGCGGCCGACGCCGTTTCCGCAGACGCTCAGCCGCCAGTGGACCAAGGTGCAGGACATGCGCTATGGCGAGAACCCGCACCAGAGCGCGGCCTTCTACCGCGAGCGCACGGTGGCGGGTGGCCTGCTGGCCGGCTACGCGCAGCTGCAGGGCAAGGCGCTGTCGTACAACAACATCGCCGACGCCGACGCGGCGTGGGAGTGCGTGCGTGCCTTCGACGCCCCCGCCTGCGTGATCGTCAAGCACGCCAATCCGTGCGGGGTGGCGATCGCCGCCGATGCCGCCGCCGCCTATGCCAAGGCGTTCAAGACCGATCCGACCTCCGCCTTCGGCGGCATCATCGCCTTCAACCGCGCCGTCGACGCGGCCTGCGCGCGGGCGGTCGCCGGCCAGTTCGTCGAGGTGGTGCTGGCGCCTGCCTTCGACGCCGGCGCGCGCGAGGTGTTCTCGGCCAAGCAGAACGTGCGCCTGCTCACCGTCGCCCCCGGGGTCGCGCACAACGACCTGGACTTCAAGCGCGTCGGCGGCGGTCTGCTCGCGCAGACAGCCGACACGGCGGCCGTCCTGCCCGCCGACCTGAAGGTGGTGACCAGGCGACAGCCGACCGCCGGCCAGGTCGACGACCTGCTGTTCGGCTGGCGGGTGGCCAAGTTCGTCAAGTCCAACACGATCGTCTTCGCGAGCGGCGGCATGACGCTCGGCGTCGGCGCCGGCCAGATGAGCCGCATCGACTCGGCGCGCATCGCCTCGATCAAGGCCCGGGAAGCCGGGCTCTCGCTGGCCGGCTCGGCGGCCGCCTCCGACGCCTTCTTCCCGTTCCGCGACGGCCTCGACGTGGTGGTCGACGCCGGCGCCGGCTGCGTGATCCAGCCCGGCGGCAGCGTGCGTGACGAGGAAGTGATCGCCGCCGCCGACGAACGCGACATCGCGATGGTGTTCACCGGCATCCGGCACTTCAGGCACTGAGCGGACTCGCGCGCAGCGCGTGGCAGAATCGCCGCGTGGCGACTCCCGCGCGCATCCTCGGCATCGATCCCGGCCTCAATCGCACCGGCTGGGGCGTGATCGAGCCGGTCGGTAGTCGGCTGGTCTGTGTCGAGGCCGGCGTGATCCGCGTGCCGCCGGGCGAGTTGCCCGACCGGCTGGCCACCATCCTCGCCGAGCTGCGCTCGGTGATCTCGCAAACGCGGCCGACCCGCGCCAGCGTGGAAAAGGTGTTCGTCAACGTCAATCCGCAGTCCACCCTGCTGCTCGGCCAGGCGCGCGGCGCGGCGATCTGCGCCGCCGTCGCAGCCGGCCTGCCGGTGCGCGAGCACACGGCGCTGCAGGTCAAGCAGGCGGTGGTCGGCTACGGCAAGGCGAGCAAGGAGCAGGTGCAGGTGATGGTGCAGCGGCTGCTCGGCCTTGCCGAAATGCCGCCGACCGATGCCGCCGACGCACTGGCCTGCGCCGTATGCGACCTGCACGCCGAGCGCCTGCTTGCCGCCACCGGGCCGTTGCTGTCGACGGCCTCGCGCAGCCGGCGCTCGCGCACCGCCTGGCGCCGGGGCGCGGCGCGCCTGCTCGGCTGAGCCGCCACCGATGATTGGACGTATCGCCGGCACGCTGCTCGAGAAGAACCCGCCGGAGGTGCTGGTGGACGCCGGCGGCGTCGGCTACGAGATCGACGTGCCGATGAGCACCTTCTACAACCTGCCCGCGCTCGGCGAGCGCGTCACCCTGCTGACCCACCTGGTCGTCCGCGAGGACGCGCAGCAGTTGTTCGGCTTCCTCACCGCCGCGGAACGGCACGCCTTTCGCCAACTGATCCGCATCTCCGGCGTCGGCAGCCGGACCGCGCTTGCCGTGCTGTCCGGGATGAACGTCGGCGAGCTGGCGCAGGCGGTCACGCTTCAGGAAAGCGGCCGGCTGACGAAGGTCCCGGGCATCGGCAAGAAGACGGCCGAGCGGCTGCTGCTCGAGCTGCGGGGCAAGCTGGGCGCCGCGCTCGAAGGC
>JBHJND010000377.1:0-6072 GCA_048497655.1 Caballeronia novacaledonica | reverse complement strand
GGGCGCGCGGACGACGCCGTCGCCGAACGGGACCGCCAAGGCGCCGAGGCAGTCGCCGAACAGGCCGCCGACGACCAGTACCGACGTCGTCGCCGCTCGCGCCTTGAACGCGGTGGCCACGGCCGGCGGCACGGCCGGGGGTGCCTGGCTCGGCCGGACGCCGTGCAGCCACGGACCGTGACCGCCGTTGCCGGCGGCTTGCAGTTCGGCATCGAGCAGCACGGCGAAGGCCGCTCGCTCATCTTTGATGCCGGCCAGGGCAGCGGGCAGCACGACGGTCGGCGGCTGCTCGGGCCGGTAGGGGAGCAAGGGCGCCGGCGCGCAGGCTGCGCACAGCATTGCGGGCAGCAGCAGCGTGACGAGTCGCGCACCGGCAGTCATTTCGTGATCGTACCGGCGGCGCAGAACGTCCGGGCCGTGGCGCCCGACCTGATGACGTAGTACAACTCGCGCCGGACCCGTGGCGAGGGCTCGGCGGCGCGCCGGGCGACCCGGGCGGGTCCAAGGGAGACAAAGGAGAGGGCCGTGGGCAGATTCGGCCGGACGACACGCACTTCGCTTGCAGCCCTCTGCATGCTGACCGGCCTGGTCGCCGGTTGCGCGACCCTCGCCATGCGTGAGTTCGACCAGCGTTTCGGGCCGCCCGACCCGCAGCGCTTCGACGTTCCTGCGCAACCCCCGGCCGGAGTGTCGTATCGCAAGGACATCCAGCCGATCCTCGAGCGCCGCTGCGTGGTGTGCCACGGCTGCTACGACGCGCCGTGCCAGTTGAAGCTGACGGCGTGGCAGGGCGTCGCCCGCGGTAGCAGCAAGGTGCCGGTCTACGACGCCGACCGGCTGCTCGAAGCACCGCCGACGCGGCTGTTCGAGGACGCACTCCTGCCGTCGCAGTGGCGGCAGCTGGGCTTCGCGCCGGTGCTCAACGAGCGCGACCCGGGCGCCGAGAACAATCTCGCCGCGAGCGTGCTTTATCGCAGCCTGCTGCTGAAGCGCGCGCACCCGCTGCCGGCGTCGCCACTGCCGCCCGGCGCGCTCGACCTCTCGTCGGATCGGGCGCACAGCTGCCCGCGCATCGAGGAGTTTGCCGACTACGCCGCCAGCCACCCGCTGGCCGGCATGCCGTACGGCCTGCCGGCGATCAGCGAGCGCGAGTTCTCGACCCTCGGGCGCTGGCTGCAGGCCGGTGCGCCGTACGAGGGCGACGAGCCGTTGACGCCTGCGCAGCAGCAACTGGTCCGCACGTGGGAGACGTTCCTCAACGGCGATTCCAACCCGCAGCGGCTGATGAGCCGCTACCTGTACGAGCACCTGTTCCTCGGCCAGCTGAGCTTCGACACCGACCCGCAGCGGCGGGCGTTCCGCATCGTCCGGTCGGCCACGCCGCCGGGCCGGCCGCCGACGGTCATCACCACCCGGCGTCCCTACGACGATCCAGGCGTTGCCCGCGTCTACTACCGCCTGGTGCCGGAGAACGAGACCCTGCTTGCCAAGACGCACATGCCGTACCTGCTCGGCGCAGGGCGGATGGCGAAGTTCCGCGACTGGTTCCTCGACCCGGCCTTCCCGGTGCAGAGCCTGCCGGGGTACGCGGTGGCGACGTCGGCCAATCCGTTCGCGGCCTTTCGCGACCTGCCGCTCGAGGGGCGCTACCGCTTCCTGCTCGACGAGGCGGAATTCTTCGTGATGAACTTCATCAAGGGCCCGGTGTGCCGCGGCCAGCTGGCGCTGGACGTGATCGAGGACCGGTTCTGGGTGTTCTTCGTCGACCCGCGCGCCGGTGCCAGCGCCTCGGTCGCCGAGTTCCTGGCCGGCGAACGAAGGGACCTGCGACTGCCGGCCGAGTGGGGCAGCAGTGCGCCGATCCTCACGCCCTGGCTCGAATACTTGCGGCTCGAACAGCAGTACCTGCGCGCCAAGAGCGAGGCGCTGGAGCAGGCGGCCGCGAAGGGCATGAAGATAGACCTGTCGCTGATCTGGTCCGGCGACGGCGGCAACGCCAATGCGGCGCTGACGGTGTTCCGCCACTTCGACAGCGCCTCGGTGGTCAAGGGGCTGGTGGGCGAAGTGCCGAAGACCGCCTGGGTGGTCGACTACCCGCTGCTCGAGCGGATCTACTACCTGCTGGTCGCCGGCTACGACGTCTACGGCAACGCCGGCCACCAACTGAACAGCCGGCTGTACATGGACTTCCTGCGCATGGAGGGCGAGTTCAACTTCCTTGTTCTGCTGCCGCAGCCGGCGCGGCGGCCGACGGCCGAGCACTGGTACCGCGGCGCGCCGCAGTCGGTGACGGACTACGTCTACGGTCGCAACGCCCACTTCGACCGGCCGAACCACATCGCCTACCGCAGCGGCGACCCGCAGCGGGAGTTGTACGAGATGCTGCGCGCGCGCCTGACCCCGGTGCTCGGCACGCGGTTCGAGCTTGCCGCCGTGGCCAATGCCACGCTGCGTCGCGACCTGCAGGCGCTGGGCGCGGCGCGCGGCGCCGGCCTCGCCTTCATGCCCGAGGTCATTTTCCTGCGCGTCGGCGAGCAGGGCCGGGCGGCGCAGTACTTCAGCGTCCTGCGCGACACCGCGCACAAGAACGTCGCGCACGTGTTCAAGGAGGCGCAGGAACTGGTTCCAGAGGAGAACAGGCTGACGGTCGTGCCCGGCTTCGTCGCCGCCTACCCGAACGCGCTGTTCAGCGTGCGGCCGGGCGAGGTAGCCGCCTTTGCGGCGGCGGTCGCCGCGCTTGAGTCGGAGACCGACTACCGGCGGCTCGCCGATCGCTTCGCCATCCGCCGGACCGACCCGGCGTTCTGGGCCGCGAGCGATGAGTTGCTCGCCGCCTATGCCGCGTGGGCGCCTGCGGAAGCGGGCCTGTTCGACTACAGCCGGCTGGAGAATCGCTGAGCGCGCCGCGGTCGACGGTGCGGCTCTCGTCGGTTGCATCGAAGTCGATCTTGGCGGTCACCACGACGGCGGTTGGCATTAGAGGCAACTGCTCCCCGCGGGATACCGGCCTTCACGACACGGACGTCCTGCAGCAGGACTTCCGGCATTGCGTCCAGGTAGGCGTAGGCGTGATCGAACAGCGGTTGCTCGCCGGTCTCGCACGCCGGGCCGGCGGGCTGCGCCAGCCATCTCGCGCGCTCAGTAATAGCTGGAGGGGAACAGCTTGAAGAACACGTCCTCCAACCGCTGCCAGAAGTTGCGGGCAGGCTGGATCGTGCGTTCGCCGGCATCGCTCTTCCAGCGCAGCGTGCCGTCGGGCGCCAGCGTGACCTGCCAGCTGTTGGCGCCGCTCATGTCGCGCTCCATGCGGCGGGCGAGGGCTTCGGCGAGCGGCGCGCTGTCGATGATGACGCCCATCTCCGAGTTGAAGACCTCGGAGCGCGGGTCGAGGTTCATCGAGCCGACGAAGCTGCGCTCGCGGTCGATCACCATGGCCTTGGTGTGCAGCCCGGCGAAGCCGCTGCGCACCGGCGCCGTGTCGACGAACTCCTCCTTTATCGCCGGGTCCTGCCTGAACTCGTGCAGCGTCGCCCCGGAGCGCAGGATGTCGCCGCGCCAGCCTTCGTAGTGGGCGTTGACCGCGGGCACGTCGTGCGAGGCGAGCGAGTTGGTGAGAATCCGAACCTCGACGCCGCGGCCGCCCAGCTCGCGCAGGTCGCTCATGAAGTTCTCGTCCGGGATGATGTACGCGTTGGTGATCAGCACCTCACGGCGGGCCGAGCGCATCAGGGCGCGGAAGGCCTCGGGCATGTGATTGCGCGTTGCGGCGGCGCGCGACGGCGAATCGGTGTGCACGACGCTCCGGCCGATCATCAGCGACTCGGGCAGCGCGCCAATCTCGGTCGCCCAGCTGCGCGCACCGGCGACGAGCACCTTCATGGCGGGATGGGCCGCGGCGGCGGGAGGCAGTTCGACCATCGCCGGCGTCAGCGCATCGGGCTGGGTCTCGCCGGACGGCGGGATGCGGCCGACCCATTCGCTGTTCCAGTAGCGGTCGAAGACGGCGCTGGCCTGCCGCGCCACCGGGCCCACGCCGAGCACGTCGAGGTCGTGGAAGTTGAACTCGCCGTTCAACCCCATGTACTCGTCGCCGACGTTGCGCCCGCCGAGGATCGCCACGCGGTTGTCGACGATCATCTGCTTGTTGTGCATGCGCCGGTTCAGGCGCTGGAAGTCGGCTGCGCCTTCGGTCGCACGGCCGAACCAGCCGCGCTCCTTCCAGGCGTTGAACACCCGGACCTCGATGTTCGGGTGCCGGTCGACGCGCGCCAGCATTGCGTCGCGCAGCTCCGGGCTGGTCATGCGGATCAGCATCGTGTTCAGGTCGTCGAACAGGATGCGCACCTTCACGCCGCGGTCGGCCGCGGCAATGACCCGCGCCAGCAGCAGCTGGCCGGTGGCATCGCCGAACCAGACGTAGTACTGAACGTCGAGCGAATGGCTGGCGTGGTCGATCAGCACCAGCCGCCACTTCAGCGCCTCCGAGTTGCGGTCCAGCAGCCGAAACCCCGAGGATTCAGCGCCGTGCTTCGCCCGGATTCGTTCCTCGATCGAGGCAAAGGTGCCGTCGGCGCGCGGCGCCGATGCGTAGGAAGGCGGCGGCGGCTCCTGCTTCGGCGGCGGGCTGGCGCAACCGGCCAGGCCAAGCGCGAAGAGCAGCCAGGCGGCGCGCAGCCAATGCCGGGGGCGGAGTGTCATCGGCGGATGTTCTCGGCGCAATGAAGCACGACCTTTCGCACGGGGGACCTCGGTGGGCCGTTCGTTCAGATCGGTTGCCGAAGAAAGGTCGCGGATCCCGGCAGCGAGCGGCCGGAATCTTGCCTCCAATGGTCGCGACAAGTCCACTCGGGTGGGCCGCATCGATCAAGGAGACGCCGACGGCGGTCAGCCGGATCTCGCATCAGCAGAGACTGATCGATGCTCGACGGGCCGAGCTGGAGCAACCGGGCCGTGGCGCCCGCGGCGAGGAAGGAGTAGAAACGTCGCGGGACCCATGTCTACCGGGTCATTGCCGCCCCGGGCGACCGGCGCGTGTCCAACGGAGAGTGCAGTGGGCAGAATCGGCCGAAACACGACCCCCTTTCTTGCGGCCTTCTGCATGCTGACCAGCCTGCTTGCCGGTTGCGCGACCACCCTGCCTTCGCTCGAAGGCCGGACCGCCACCACCGCGCTCACCGATACCGCCGGCACGCGGCTGGGCCGTGCGCTGGCCGACGACGTCGCGGCGCACCCCGGCAAGACCGGCGTGCATCCGCTGGGCAAGCCGCGCGATGCCTTCGCGGCGCGGGCGCTGCTCGCCGCGGCGGCGGACCGGTCGCTCGACGTGCAGTACTACATCTGGCACGGCGACCCGGTCGGCTACCTGCTGTTCGAGGCGCTGTGGCAGGCGGCCGAGCGCGGCGTGCGCGTGCGCCTGCTGCTCGACGACAACAACACCGGCGGGCTCGACCCGACGCTGGCCGCGCTCGACGCGCACCCGAACATCGAGGTGCGCCTGTACAACCCGTTCGTGCAACGCAGTGGTCGCTTGTTCGGCTACCTGACCGACTTCCAGCGGCTGAACCGGCGCATGCACAACAAGTCGTTCACCGCCGACAACCGCATTACCGTGGTCGGCGGGCGCAATATCGGCGGCGAGTACTTCGGCGTGGGCAGCAGCGTGGTCTTCGCCGACCTCGACGTGCTTGCCGTGGGTGCGGCGGTGGACGAGGTGTCGAAGGAGTTCGACATCTACTGGAACAGCCCGTCCGCCTACCCGGCGGCGAGCTTCGTCGGCACGCCGGGGCCCGACGGCGCGGAGCGCCTGAAGGCGCGCTTCGCCGCCGCGCGCGCCGACCCGGAATCGGTCGCCTACCTGGAGGCGGTGCGCACGACGCCAATCGTGCGCGACATCCTCGACCGGAAGCTCTCTTTCGAGTGGGCCTCGGCGCGTCTGGTGTACGACGACCCGGCCAAGACCCTCGACCACGGCGCACGGAAGGACTACCTGCTGTTTCCTGCACTGGTGCAGGCGATGGGCAAGCCGGAGAGGACGCTCGACCTGGTGTCGCCGTACTTCGTGCCGGGCGAGGA
>JBHJND010000376.1:0-5498 GCA_048497655.1 Caballeronia novacaledonica | reverse complement strand
GCCTCGTAGATGCCGCGGCTCTTGGCCTCGATGATGCGGTTCTCGATCTGGTCGCACATGCCCAGCCCGTGCCGGCCGCCGATGCGGTTGGCCTCCAGCATCAGCTCGACCGGGTTGGCGTACTCCACCCCGTTGAGCGCCACCGGCAGCCCCTCGTCGAAGCGCACTGCCACCTCCTCGCACTTGACCTGCACGTCGTCGCGCCATGAGGCGACACCCATGATCGGCTGCACGATGCGGATGCTCGAGTCGAGCTGCTCCAGATCCTTCGCCTCGTGCGTGGCGCCGAGCAGGTTCGAGTCCGTCGAGTAGGCTTTCTCGGCGCTCATCCGGTAGGCGAAGCCGGCGGCGGTCATGAACGCCGACATCTCGGCGCGGCCGCCGAGCTCGTCGATGAACGCCTGGTCGAGCCACGGCTTGTAGATGCGCAGTGCCGGGTTGGCGAGCAGGCCGTAGCGGTAGAAGCGCTCGATGTCGTTGCCCTTGAAGGTGCTGCCGTCGCCCCAGATGTGGACCTCGTCCTCTTTCATCGCCGCCACCAGCATGGTGCCGGTCACCGCGCGGCCGATCGGCGTGGTGTTGAAGTAGGTGGCGCCGGCGGTCGAGATATGGAAGGCGCCGCACTGCAGCGCCGAGATGCCCTCGGCGACCAGTTGCGCGCGGCAGTCGACCAGCCGCGCGTTCTCGGCGCCGTACTCGATCGCCTTGCGCGGAATCGAGTCGTAGTCGGTCTCGTCGGGCTGGCCGAGGTTGGCGGTGTAGGCGTAGGGGACCGCGCCCTTCTTCCGCATCCACAGGAGCGCGGCGCTGGTGTCGAGCCCGCCGGAGAAAGCGATGCCGACCTTTTCGCCGACGGGGAGGTGCTGGAGGATGGTGGCCATGGATCTTGCCCGGGCACTGCCGCCCGGAAGGAGCGAAGTCGGGCAGGTCACCGCCGCGCCTGGGCTTGGCGGGATCGAGCGCCGCGCCGGCCCGACGAACCGGCGCAGGGGCGAAGTATAAGAGCGCGCCTGCGCCGCCCGCGAACGCCCGGATCGCGCGGGCTGCGGCCCCGGCGTCTGCCGGCCGTCAGTCGAGCTTCGCGCCGCTGCGCGCGATGACCGACTGCCAGCGCCGCCGTTCGGCTTGCATGAACGCAGCGAAGGCCTCCGGCGAGCCGCCGGCGATGTCCCACCCTGCGGCCTCGATCCTGGGCCGCGCCTGCGGCGAGTTCAGGATGGCGTTGATCTCCTGGTTCAGCCGCGCGATCGCCTCGCGCGGCGTGCCGGCCGGCGCGACGAAGCCGTTCCACGCCACCGCCTCGAAGCCGGCGAAACCGCTCTCGGCAATCGTCGGCAGGTCCTTCATCTGCGGCCAGCGGCTCGGCCCGGTCACGGCAAGCGGGCGGATGCGCCCGGCCTGGATCAGCGGCAGCAGCGAGGTCGGGTTCGACATGATCATCTGCACGTCGCCGGCCGCCGCGGCCTGCACCGCCGGCGGCGCGCCGTTGAACGGGATGTGCACGACGTACAGTCCGCCCATGTGCTTGAGCAGTTCCATCGCCAGGTGCGAGGCGCTGCCGTTGCCGACCGAGGCGTAGTTCAGCTGCCCCGGCCGCGCGCGCACGTAGTCGATCAGCTCCTTGAACGACCTGACCGGCAGGCCGCTCGCCACGGCGAGGATGTTCGGCGCCGTGCCGACCAGCGCGATCGGCGCCAGGTCGCGTGCCGGGTCGTACGGCAGCTTCGCGTAGAGGAACTGCGCGGTGGCCAGCGGCCCGGTAAACGACAGGCCGATCGTGGTGCCGTCGGCCGGCGCCTTGGCGACCGCCTCGGTGCCGACCGTGCCGCCCGCCTGCGGCCGGTTCTCGGCGATCACCGGCTGTCCGAGGCGCTCGCGCAGCTGATCGCCGATCAGCCGGCCGAGCACGTCGATCGACGAGCCCGGCGGCGCGGTCAGGATCATCCGCAGCGGCTTCGACGGCCAGGACTGCGCGCGAAGCGAAGGCGCGGTCGCCAGCGCCAGCACGCCCGCGCCAGCCCTCAGCAGCAGGCGGCGGCCCTGCAAGGAGATGGCCGCGCCGCGCCGGCCGGCGCTACCGAAACGCCGCCTCGACATCGGCAGCCCTCAGGCGGCCTCGCGGCCGAGCAGCAGGTACTCCATCAGCGCCTTCTGCGCGTGCAGGCGGTTCTCGGCCTCGTCCCACACCACCGACTGCGGACCCTCGATCACCTCGTGCGTCACTTCCTCGCCGCGATGCGCCGGCAGGCAGTGCATGAACAGCGCGCCGGCATTCGCCGCGGCCATCACCCGGTCGTCGACGCGCCAGCCGGCGAAGGCCTGCCGGCGCTGCTCGTTCTCCGCCTCGAAGCCCATGCTGGTCCAGACGTCGGTGGTCACCAGGTCGGCGCCGCGCGCGGCCTCCAGCGGCGAGTCGAAAACCGCCAGGTGGTCACCGGCCGGGGCGGACTTCGGGTCGAGGCCGTAGCCCGGTGGCGTCGAGACGTTGAGGCGGAAGCCGAGCAGCTGCGCCGCCTGCAGCCAGGTGTAGGCGACGTTGTTGGCGTCGCCGATCCACGCCACCGTGCGGCCGGCGATCGGGCCGCGTTGCTCGATGAAGGTGAAGATGTCGGCCAGGATCTGGCACGGGTGGTACTCGTTGGTCAGGCCGTTGATCACCGGCACCCGCGAGTACTGCGCGAAGCGCTCGATCCGCGCCTGCTCGAAGGTGCGGATCATCACGATGTCGACCATGCGCGAGATCACCCGCGCGGTGTCCTCGATCGGCTCCGACCGGCCGAGCTGCGAGTCGCCGGTGGTGATGTGGATCACCGAGCCGCCGAGCTGGTACATGCCGGCCTCGAAGCTCACCCGCGTGCGCGTGCTGGCCTTCTCGAACACCATCGCCAGCGTGCGGTCGGCGAGCGGCTGGTAGAACTCGTAGCGCTTGAACCGGTCCTTGATGACCTGCGTGCGCGTGAAGACGTGCTCCAGTTCCTCGCGCGAGAAGTCGTCGAGGCGGAGGAAGTGGCGGATCGGCCGTGCGTCCATCGCTGACCTCTGTCGCGCGCTCACGCGGGCTGGCCGGCCGGTGCGCCGAGGAAGGCGCGCACCAGCGGCGCCAGCCGGGCGACGATCTCGTCGGCCTCGCGCTCGCCGATCACCAGCGGCGGCAGCAGGCGGATCACCCGCTCCTGCGTGACGTTGATCAGCAGCCGGCCGGCCAGCGCCTGCTTGACCAGGTCGCCGCACGGCCGGTCCAGCTCGATGCCGATCATCAGCCCCTGGCCGCGGATCGTCACCACGCCGGTGAGGCCCTGCAGCTGCCTGGCGAAGCCGTCGCGGATCCGCTGCCCCATCGCCGCCGCGTTGGCGAGCAGGTTCTCCTCCTCGATGATGCGCAGCGTCTCCAGGCCGGCGCGGCAGGCGAGGGGGCCGCCGCCGAAGGTGGTGCCGTGGTTGCCCGGGCCGAAGGTGCCCGCCGCCGCGCCGCCGGCGACCACCGCGCCGATCGGCACGCCGGAGCCCAGCCCCTTGGCGAGCGTGATCACGTCGGGCCTGATGCCGGCCCACTCGTAGCCGAACCACTTGCCGGTGCGGGCGATGCCGCACTGGACCTCGTCGACCATCAGCAGCCAGCCGCGCTCGTCGCACAGCCTGCGCAGCGCGCGCAGGTAGTCGGGGTCCGCCACCCGGATGCCGCCTTCGCCCTGCAGCACTTCCAGCCAGACCGCCTGCACGCGCGGGTCGGCCGCGGCGGCCTGCTCGACGGCGCCGATGTCGTTGTACGGCACGCGGATGAAGCCGGTGGGCAGCGGGTCGAATCCCTTGCGCGCCTTCTCGCTGCCGGTGGCGGCCAGCGTCGCCAGGGTGCGGCCGTGCCAGGCGTGCTCCATGACGATCGTCTGCGCCTGCGGGTTGCCGTGCTTGTGGCCGTACATGCGCACCAGCTTCAGCGCCCCCTCGTTGGCCTCGGAACCGGAGTTGGCGAAGAACACCTCGTCCAGCCCGGTGAGCGCGCAGATGCGGTCGGCCAGCTCCTCCTGCTCGCGGATGCGGTAGATGTTGGAGGTGTGGATCAGCCGCCCCACCTGCTCGGCGAGCGCCGCGGTCAGCCTCGGATGCGCATGGCCGAGCCCGTTGACGGCAATGCCGGCCAGCGCGTCCAGGTACTCCCGGCCGTCCTCGCCGGTGAGCCACGCGCCCTTGCCGTGCGTGAAGGCGACCGGCAGGCGGGCGTAGGTGTTCATCAGGTGTGACATCGGCGCTCCCGTTCAGGCTGCCTTGCGGGCCGGCGTGCTCTCGCGCAGGCGGGCGATCTTCTTCTCTTCCGCCTGCGACAGCACGCGGATGCTGGGGAAGTAGCCCTGGTAGACGACGCCGTGCAGCTCGACCTTGTTCTGCACGCGCAGGTAGCGGATCAGGTACTCGACGATGTTGTCGGTGATCAGCTGGCCGGGGACGAGGACCGGGATGCCGGGCGGGTAGGGCACCACCTGGTCGTTGCAGATGCGGCCGATCAGCATGCGGTTCGGCTGGTCGTTCTCGTCGAGCAGCGGCATCAGCTCGCCGCCGCAGTAGTAGGCGTCACGCGGCAGGTAGACCAGCTCGGTGAACGGCGGCAGGTCGGGCGTGCGGTAAAGGCGGCGCGGGGCGCGCTTCTCGCGGGCGATGCGCATCAGCGCGTCGTACAGGCGCGAGCACTTCGAGCGCGTGGTGCCGATGGTCAGCAGCAGGGTGATCGTGTTGAAGGTCGACTTCTCGATGGTGATGTTGAAGCGCGAGAACAGCTCCTGCTGCAGCTCGTCGACCGTCATGCCGCAGGAGGAGATGTCGACCGTGATCTTGGTCGGGTCGAGCCGGATGTTGTCGCCCTTGACCTCGTCGGGCAGCAGGTCGTCGAGCTCCAGCACCCGGAAGGCGCCGGTCGAGTTGATCTGCTCGCGCAGCTCGGTGGCCAGCATCAGCGTGCGCGTCAGCAGCTTGTAGCCTTCCATCACCGCCTGCTTGCGCGACACGTCCAGGCTGGCAATCATGCTGTACATCGGGCTGGTCGACGTATGCATGTTGAAGTTCTCGCGGAACAGATGTTCCTTGAAGCCGGGGTCGTTGACGTGGATGAAGGCCGCCTGCGAGAACGCCGACAGCGTCTTGTGCGCCGACTGGGTGACGTAGTCGGCGCCCGACTCGAGCGCCGTCGGGCGCAGGTCGGGGTGGAAGCGGGCGTGCGAGAACCACGCCTCGTCGATCAGCACCTTGATGTTCCTGGCGTGCGCCGCCTCGATGATCGGCTTCAGGTCGTAGCGCAGGCCATCGTAGGTGCACGAGGTTAGCACCAGCAGCTGCGCGTCCGGGTGATCGGCGATCGCCTTCAGGATGGTGCGCTTGGGCACCGGGCCAAACACCCCGTAGGCCTTGTTGACGCTCGAGTCGAGGTACACCGGCTTGGCGCCCGACAGCACCACCCCGTGGTGCACGCTCTTGTGGCAGTTGCGGTCGAGCAGCAGCTTCTCGCCGGG
>JBHJND010000375.1:0-2551 GCA_048497655.1 Caballeronia novacaledonica | reverse complement strand
GAGCAGCGACGCGTTGGCGATCTCCATCGCCGTCGGGTCGCAGATCATCGTCTGGAAGTTCAGCAACGCCTCCATCCGCCCCTGCGAGATCTCGGCCTGGTACGGCGTGTAGGCGGTGTACCAGGCCGGGTTCTCGAGGATGTTGCGCAGGATTACGTTCGGCGTGCGCGTGCCGTAGTAGCCCATGCCGATGTAGCTGCGGAAGACCCGGTTCCTGCCGGCCACCTCCTTCAGGCGCGCCAGCGCCTCGTGCTCGCTGATCGCCGCCGGCAGCGCCAGCGGTGCGCCGAGCCGGATCGACGCCGGCACGATCGCCTCGGCCATCGCCTCGAGCGAGGGCTGGCCGATGGCGGCCAGCATCTCGACGATCTCCCCGTCGCCCGGCCCGATGTGGCGGGCGACGAATTCGTCGTGGCCCTCGAGCGAGGCGAGCGGCATGTGGGGCAGGCGGTCGTTCATCGGACGCTCCTCAGCGGGTGGCAAGCCGTAGCGCGCTACTTCTGCGCGTCGACGTTGGCCTGGTAGGCCGCCGCGTCGAGCAGCGTGTCGACATCCGCGGCGTTGACCGGCTTCAGGCGGAACATCCACGCCGCGAAAGCGTCGGTGTTGACCAGTTCCGGCTGCTCGGTCAGCGCCGAGTTCACGGCAGTCACCGTGCCGGCCACCGGCGCGTAGACGTCCGAGGCGGCCTTCACCGACTCGACGACCGCGCAGGCCTCGCCCTTGGCGAGCGCGCGGCCGACCTCGGGCAGCTCGACGAACACCATGTCGCCGAGCGCTTCCTGTGCGAACGCGGTGATGCCCACGGTCAGGGTGCCGTCGGCTTCGCGGCGGATCCACTCGTGGGACTCGGTGTACTTCAGGCCAGCGGGCATCGACATGGTTGCTCCTTGAAGTGTTCGGTGATGTGTTCTCGGTTGCAGTGAACGGCCGGCGAGCTGCCGGCGCTAGACGAGCGGCTTGCCGTTGCGCACGAACGGGTACTTGACCACCTGCGCAGCGACCGGCTTGCCGCGCAGGTCGACCTGCACGGCATCGCCCACGGCGACGCCCGCCGGCAGGCGCGCCAGCGCGACCGAGCAGCCGAGGGTGGGCGAGAAGGTGCCGCTGGTGATCTCGCCGTCGCCCCTGGCGGTCATCACCTTCTGGTGCGCGCGCAGCACGCCGCGCTCGGTCATCTTCAGCCCGAGCAGCTGGCGCAGGCCCCCGCTGGCCTGCTGTTTCTCCAGCGCGGCGCGACCGATGAAGTCGCGCGACTCCTTCAGGTCGACGGTCCAGGCCAGGCCCGACTCGAGCGGCGACACCGTCTCGTCCATGTCCTGGCCGTACAGGTTCATGCCGGCCTCCAGGCGCAGCGTGTCGCGCGCGCCCAGCCCGCAGGGCGCCACGCCCTCGGCCGCCAGCCGCCGCCACAGTTCGGCGACCTCGTCGGCCGGCAGCACCACCTCGCAGCCGTCCTCGCCGGTGTAGCCGGTGCGGGCGATGAAGAACTCGTCGACCATCTTCGCGCTGAACGGCTTCAGCCCGTCGATCACCGTTGCCGCGTCGAAGTCCCAGCCTTCGAGCACCTTGGTCAGAAGCACGCGAGCGTTCGGCCCCTGCACGGCGATCATCGCCAGCTCGCGGCGCTGCAGGATCGACACCGGGTAGCGGTCGTCGTGCGCCACCTTGTGCATCCAAGCGAGGTCCTTCTCGGCCGTGGCGGCGTTGACCACTGCGCGGTAGCGGTCGGCCCCCAGCCAGTAGACGATCAGGTCGTCGAGCACCCCGCCGTCGGCGCGCAGCATGCACGAATACAGGGCCTTGCCCGGCGTGAGCTTGTCGACGTCGTTGGCGATCAGGTGGCGCAGGAAGGCGCGGCTGGCGGCGCCCTCGACGTCGACGGTGCGCATGTGCGAGACGTCGAACATGCCCGCGTGCCGCCGCACCGCGTGGTGCTCCTCGATCTGCGAGCCGTAGGCAACCGGCATCTCCCAGCCGCCGAAGTCGACCATGCGCGCGCCGGCGGCGACGTGGGTGTCGTACAGGGGGGTTCTCTTGAGCATCTGGCGGTCACCGAAATGAAAAAGGGGCGCAGGCCGGCATCTGCCAACCTGCACCCCTCTGTCCTTTTGCCTGAGAGTTCGGGAGCTGCAGCTGCGCTCCTGCCCCTTCGGCGCCGCGAGCCTTGCGGACGCGGTCTCTCCAGAGTCGCCGGCAACGAAGCGGTTCTTGAACCTGAGCGATTCCGGGTGAGATTGCGCCTTCGGCGGCATCCGCGAGCGGATGCACTCTCCCGCTTCGACCTACATCAGCGAAGCGCCAGTTTACCCCGGCCTCATGCGGCCGGCCCCGGCCCGGGCAGCGTCGATCCCCGGACCAGGGTGCCGCGGTAGTCGCGCCACTCCTTCTCGATTCCCCGACGGAACTCGCCGTGCACGCTGAACATCGCCACGAAGGCGATCAGCAGCACGATGGCGAAAGTCCATGCCAGCCGAGTCAACCACCGCAGACTGGCGTTACCGGCGGCAAAGGCACCGTAGAACCAGTTGGCCACACTCCACAGCAGGAT
>JBHJND010000374.1:0-2605 GCA_048497655.1 Caballeronia novacaledonica | reverse complement strand
GGGTCACCATCGCACCGAACTACGAGTACGGGCAGAGCGCGGTGGCCAGCTTCAAGGCGCTGCTCAGGAGCGCGCGGCCCGACGTCGAGTTCGTCGCCGAGCAGTGGCCGGCGCAGGGCAAGCTGGAAGCGGGCAGCACCGTGCAGGCGGTGCTGGCGGCGCGGCCGGAGGCGGTGTTCAACGTCACCTTCGGCGCCGACCTGGCGCGGCTGGTGCGCGAGGGCAACCTGCGCGGGCTGTTCCCGCGCGTGCCCACCGTGAGCCTGCTGTCGGGCGAGCCGGAGTACCTCGACGTGCTGAAGGACGAGACGCCGAGGGGCTGGATCGTCACCGGCTACCCGTGGGACCAGATCTCCACGCCCGAGCACGCGAAGTTCTTCAACGCCTACTACAAGCGGTACAAGGACAATCCGCGGCTCGGCTCGGTGGTCGGCTACTCGGCGATGCAGGCGATCTTCGCCGCCATTTCGAAGGCAGGATCGACCGATACCGGGAAGCTGATCGTCGCCCTGCGCGGCCTGCAGTTCGACACGCCGTTCGGCCCGGTGACGATGCGCGCGCTCGACCACCAGTCGACGATGGGCGCCTATGTCGGCAAGCTCGACCTGCGCGGCGGCGTTGGCACGATGATCGACTGGCGCTACGCCGACGGCGCCAAGTACCTGCCGACCGACGACGAGGTGCGCCGGCGGCGGCCGGCCGAGGCGATGAAGTAGCGGTGGTTGCGCGGTTGCCGGGTGGGCTGCTCGCCTGCCGCGGCGCGACGGTCAGCCGGCAGCGGCCCGGCGCAGTCCGCGCACGGCGCCGGCGGCGAGCAGCGCACCGCCGGCTGTCAGCGCCGCCAGCCCAAGCAGGCTGCCGCTGACGTACCACCAGAGCGGCCACGGCGAGAACAGGACGACGGCGGTGCCGAGCAGGAAGGCCGTCGTAGCGCCGGCGCGCCGCGCGCGGCCATCGTTCGTTTCGCCGGCATCGGCTGCGGCCGCCAGCCGGCGCAGCGCTGCCGTGAGCGGGGCCTTCAGGCGCAGCGCGGGCCGCTCGACCAGGCGATAGGACATCCAGGCGCACGACCAGGTGATCGCAGCCGACAGCGCCAGCATCAGCCACGGGTCGGTGCTTTGCGTTGCCTGCTTCACCAGCTGCTGCACCGGCCATCCGTAGAGGTAGACGCCGTAGGACAGGTCGCCGACGCGGGCACTGAGCGCCGAGCCCGGGTTGGGCCGCGTGCCGAGGTAAGCGACGACGTAGGCGCCGAGCGTCGCGTAGGCCAGCGCCAGGCCGCCGAACCAGGCGGCGAGCGCCACGCCGGCGGCGCAGGCCAGCGCCACCGGGCCGCGCAGACCGAAGCGCTGGTGCACCAGGTACATCAGCGCGCCGCCGGCGAAGTACGGCAGCGTGAAGGCCACGCCGGCGAGGCGCTCGTGGACCAGCGGCAGCGCCAGCGTGGCGACCGCCAGCGCCACCAAGGCAAGGACGGTGGCGCGCACGCTGCGCAGCGCCAGCCACAGCGCCAGCAGCAGCGTGTAGCTCAGCACTTCGTAGCTCAGCGACCACAGCGAGCCGTTGACGACCGACCGCAGCTCGTGGCCGACCTCGCCGCCGAAGACGCCCGGCAGCCAGCCGCGGGCGCAAAGGCACTGGGCGGTCAGGCCGACGTAGCCGATCGCGTCGTCGTGCGCCAGGTAGGCGTGCCACGGCAGCGCCGTGCCGAGCAGGCCGAGGCCGAAGGCGGTCACCAGCGCGCAGGCGATCAGGCCGGGATAGATGCGCAGCACGCGGTTCACGGCGAAGCGCAGCGCGTCCGGTTGCCTGTCGAGCGAGCGGGCCAGCAGGAAGCCGCTGATGATGAAGAAGGTGAAGACGCCCCAGTAACCGATGCGGCCCAGCGTGCGGGGCAGCGCCTCGAGTGGTTCCGTGCCGGTCGGCATCAGCATGCCGTGCGAGACGAGCACGCCGAAGGCGGCGAGCAGTCGCAGGCCGTCGAAGCCCGGGAACGGACCGGTGGCGGTCGGCTTGGCGTCTTGTCTTTGCGTCACGGGGTGCAGCGCATGCGCGGGCGCCGGCGGTAGGCGTCGCCGGCGATCGAGGGCAGGAAGTGCCTGCGGCGCGCGATCATATTCCGTCTGCCGGGCTTTGCCTTTCGTCCGCGCCGCGACGAGGATCCGCCGAGCAGACCCAGGGCACACGCCGACCGAGGAAACCATGACCCGCACCGCCGCCATCAGCCGCGCCGAGCAGCAGTTCGACTCGGGCGAGTTCCGCGCGCTGCTCGCCCGCCGCATCGCTATCCCGACCGAGAGCCAGAACCCCGACCGCGCGCCGCTGCTGGCGCAGTACCTGCACGGGGAACTGCAGCCGGCCTTCGAGGCGATGGGATTCGAGTGCCGCACGCTGACCCATCCACGGGCGAAGGCGCCGTTCCTCTACGCGCAACGGATCGAGGACCCGGCGGCCCCGACGGTGATCGGCTACGGCCACGGCGACGTGATCCGCGGCCTCGAAGCGGAGTGGAAGGAGGGCCTGTCGCCGTGGCGGCTGACCGAGCGCGACGGCCGCTGGTACGGCCGCGGCATCGCCGACAACAAGGGCCAGCACTCGGTGAACA
>JBHJND010000373.1:0-3831 GCA_048497655.1 Caballeronia novacaledonica | reverse complement strand
GCCGTACATCGCGCCGTAGTAGATGCCGGCGAACATGATCAGCGCGCCGGTCGGCTCGATCTTGGTCGTCAGCGGCAGCAGCATGGCCACCGTCAGCGCCGGACCGACGCCCGGCAGCACGCCGATCGCGGTGCCGAGCGTGACGCCGACGAATCCCCAGAACAGGTTGATCGGCGCCAGCGCGACGCCGAAACCGGCCAGCAGCGCGCTCAGCGTCTCGCCCATCGCCTCACAGCCCCGCCGTGCCGAGGATCGGCTTCAGCCAGCCCGCCGGCAGGTTGACGTTGAGGAACCTGACGAAGAAGAGGAACACCGCCAGGCCGAACAGCAGCCCGATGCCCAGGTCGCGCAGCGGTCGGGCGCTGCCGAAGCCGCGCGAGACGCAGCCGTAGAGCACCATCGCCGCCAGCACGAAGCCCGCGCTGTTGACCAGCGCCATCTGCGCGAACAGGCCGCCGCTGACCCAGGCGAAGGCGCCGGCGTGGAAGGCGTGCTCACCGCGCTCGGCGGGATCGTCCGGCACCCGCTCCCGCCAGCCGCCGGTGAACACCTCGGCGAGCCGCCATACGCCCAGCAGGATCAGGCCCGCCGAAACCACCTTCGGCGTGAAGTTCGGGCCGATGCGGGCGTAGCCGCCTGCCTCGGGCAGGCGGAACGCCACCACGCTCGCGAACAGGCCCAGCGCCAGCACGCCGAGCGAGATGATCAGCTCAACCCGCCCGCCACGCGTGGCCGGCAGCATCGGCTACTTCGCCAGGCCGAGCGACTCGAGGATGCCGCGGATGCGCCTGGTGTCGTCCTCGACGAACTTCCTGTACTCGTCGCCGGAGAGGAAAACCGACTCCCAGCCCATCTTCGCCAGCGTTTCCTTCCAGGCCGCCGACTCGGTGGCCGTCTTCACCGCGCCGATGAGCGCATCGCGCTGCGCCGTGCTGATACCCGGCGCGCCGAACACCCCGCGCCAATTGCCCAGCACCACGTCGATGCCCTGTTCCTTCAGCGAGGCGATGCCTTCGAGCTTGCCGGGCGCCGAGACCGCCAGCGCGCGCATCCGTCCGCCCTTGATGTGCTCGGCGAACTCGCCCAGCCCCGCCACGCCCGCCGTCACATGGCCGCCGACGATGTTGGCCACCTGGTCGCCGCCGCCCTTGGAGGCGATGTAGTTGATCTTCGAAGGCTCGACGCCGACCGCCCGCGCGATCAGCCCGATCAGGATGTGGTCGGAACCGCCCGCCGAGCCGCCGTTCCAGGCGACCTTGCCCGGGTCGGCCTTGAAGGCATTGACCAGGTCGGCCATCGACTTGTGCGGCGAACCCGCCGGCACCACCACCACCAGGTACTCGCTGGTCAGGCGCGCAATCGGCGTGACCATCGACAGGTCGACCGGCGACTTGTTCAGCACGATCCCGCCGACCATCACCATGCCGCCGACCATCATCGCGCCGGGATCGCCCTTGGCGGTGTTGATGAACTGCGCCAGTCCGGGCGTGCCGGCCGCGCCGCCCTTGTTCTCGAACTGCACCGATCCCACCACCTTGGCCGACTGCATCGCCGCGGCCAGGCTGCGGCCGGTCTGGTCCCAGCCGCCGCCGGGATTGGCGGGGATCATCATCTTCAGCGTGCCGATGGCCTGCGCGCGCGCCGGCGCAATGCCGATCGCCTGCGCAACCGATACCGCGGCCACCGCAAGCGCGAATTCGCGACGTTTCATCTGTCTCCTCCCTCGGTGTCCCGCGGCGGGCTTCGACCCGTCCGCATGGGCGCGGCAAGCATACCGCCGCACCTGCGCGGCCGGAACCGCGTCTCCGCCCGGGTCAGAAGGCAAGCTGGCCGAAGCAGACCTGCACGCTGCGTTCGACCTGCCTGAGGAAGTCGCGCTCGTGGTCCTTGGTCGGCGAGACCACGATGCCGCCGTGGCGGCACAGTTCCAGGAAGGCCTTGTTGTCGCGGGTTCGGAACTTCTCGTTGCCGGCCAGCGTGACGCCCTTGCGCACGGTGACGATGACGTCGCTGGCGCAGTCCGCCGGCCGCCTGACGGTGGCGATCGCCACCAGCAGCTCGTACTCTGAATCGGCGAACTCGGTCGCCTTCATGATCGCCATCGACTGGCGGACCGTCTGCTGGATCGCCGGGTAACGCAGCCCGCAGGCCAGGTCGTCCGAGTCCAGGTCGATGATCGTCAGCCTCACGCCCTGCGCCTGCGCCGCCCCGGCGAGCAGCGCCGCCAGCGCAAGCAGCCAGCGGATCGTCTTCATGTCCATGCCCCCTATGGTGCCGATGTGCGGCAAGCGTAGCGCGCGCCGATCAGTCCGCCCGCAGCGCCTCGACGATCCTCATCCGCGACGCCTTGACCGCCGGCAGGAAGCCGCCGACCAGCCCCATCGCCAGCGCGAAGGCGAGGCTGCCGGCGACGATGCCCGGCGTCAGCGCGAAGGAGAAAGCGAGCTCGGAGAAAGACTGGAAGTTGGTGGTCGAGATGGTGATCGCCTGCAGGAAGCTCGCCGCGACCAGCCCGACCAGCCCGCCGAGGGCCGCCAGCAGCAGCGACTCGAGCAGGAACGCGGCAAGGATCGAGCGGCGGGCGAAGCCGAGCGCGCGCAGAGTGCCGATCTCGCCGGTGCGGGTGGCCACCGCGGCGTACATGGTGATTGCCGCGCCGATGATCGCGCCGAGCGAGAAGACCACCGACAGTGTCAGGCCGAGGAAGCGCAGGAAGTTCGACAGCGCCCGGCTCTGGTCCTCGTAGAACTGCCGCTCGCGCTTGATCTCGACCGTCAGCCGCGGGTCGGCCTCGACCGCCGCCAGCAGCGCCTCGAAGGCCTGCGGCGAGTCGAGCTGGGCGATCACCGACGAGTAGCCGGTGCGGCGGAAGGCCTGCGAAAGCTGCTCGGCGTCGCCCCAGATCTCCGAGTCGAAGGCGGTGCGGCCGGCGTCGAAGATGCCGACCACCTGCCACTGCCGCTGGGCGAACGACAGCGACTGGCCGAGCTCGACGCCGGCGAACTGGCGCGCCACGCTGGCGCCGACGACGATCTCGCTGGCGCCGGGGCGGAACATCCGGCCCTGCACCAGCTGCACCTGCGGCCGCAGGGCGAGCCCGATCGGCGGCACGCCGCGGATCGGCACGTTGCTGCGGCTGGCCGAGGCCGAGCCGTCGGCGTTGCGCTTCGGCAGCGAATTGAGCACCACCACTTCCTTCGACACCCGCGGCGCGCCGTCGGCGCCGCGGGCGACCTGCGGCAGGCTTTCGATCAGCGCCGCCTGCTCGCGGGCGATGCCGCTCTGCACCTCGGTGGCGGCGCCCTTGCGGATCGCCAGCACGTTGTCGGCCGAGCCGGTGGCCACCAGCGTCTGCCGCAGCCCCGCCTCCAGCATCAGCACCGCGGCAAAGACGAACACCACCAGCGCCATGCCGCCGGCGGTCAGCACGGTGGTCAGCCGCCGCACCCACAGGTTGCGGGCGATGTAGGCGAGCAGCAGCTTCATTCCGTCATGCCGCAGGCTTCAGGCCGCGCGCGACTAGCCCACATGGCGCAGCCCGTCGACGATCCTCACCCGCGCGCTGCGCACCATCGGCACCAGCGCCGCCAGCAGGCCGAGCGCGAGCGCCGCCGCCGCCTGCAGCAGGTAGGTCGACGGCTCGACCTGGAAGCGGGCGAACACCGTGCGGCCGACCGAGTCGAAGAAGGCGGCGGCGGCCAGCGGCGTCAGCGCGATGGCGATCGCGCCGCCGGCAAGCGCGATCAACAGGCTCTCGGCGAGGATCAGCCGCGCCACGAACGACGGTCCGAAGCCGAGCGCCTTCAGCGTCGCGTACTCGGCCAGCCGCTC
>JBHJND010000372.1:0-2677 GCA_048497655.1 Caballeronia novacaledonica | reverse complement strand
GGTGCTGGCGGGGATACTGAACGGCGTCGACTACGCGGTGTGGAACCCCGCCTCCGACCCGCACCTGGAGGCCCGCTTCGACAGCGCCGAGCTCTCCGGCAAGGCGAAGGTCAAGGCGGCCCTGCAGCGCTCGCTCGGCCTCACCGTCGATCCGCGGCAGCTGCTGATCGGAGTGGTCACGCGGCTGGCCTACCAGAAGGGCGTCGACCTGCTGGTGCAGTCGATGCGCACGCTCGCCGGCGAGGGGGTGCAGCTGGCGCTGCTCGGCAGCGGCGACCCGCAGATCGAGCGCGAGCTGACGCAGCTGGCCCGGCAGCTGACCGAGAGCGTCTCGATCAGCTTCGGCTACGACGACGCGCTGTCGCACCGGATCATCGCCGGCGCCGACGTGGTCGGCGTGCCTTCGCGCTACGAGCCCTGCGGGCTGACGCAGCTCTACGGCCTGCGCTACGGCTCGCTGCCGGTGGTGCACGCCGTCGGCGGGCTGGCCGACACGGTCGTCGACGCCTCCGAGGCCAACCTGAAGGCGGACCGCGCCACCGGCTTTTCCTTCGTCAACGCCACCGAGGCGGCACTGCACGCCGCACTGCACCGCGCGCAGCGGCTGCACGCCGATCCGCCGCGCTGGCAGCAGGTCATGCGGCGCGCGATGGCGCAGGATTTCTCTTGGGACGAGGCGGCGGCGCGCTACCTCGACCTGTTCCGCAGCGTGCTCCGGAGGCTGGCCCGCTAGCCGCGGCCGAACAGTCGCTTCAGGAACGCCAGCAGCAGGCTGAAGAAGCCGATCTTCGTCGGCCCGGCCGGCTGTGCCGCCGCCGCTGCGGCCCCGGCGGCAGGCGCCGCGCGCGCCGCCAGCAGCGCGCCGAAGACCTCGAAGAACTTGTCGGCGGTGGCACCGGCAGCCGCGTCGATCAGTCGCGAGCCGACCTGCGCCAGCTTGCCGCCGATGTGGGCGTTGGCCACGTAGTTGAGCCTGGTCTGCGTCGGCGAATCCTCGGCCAGGGTGACCCGCGCCTCGCCGCGGACGAAGCCGGTCGGGCCGCCCGAGGCGTCGAACTTCATCGTGTAGGCGTTCGGCGCGTCGATGTCCTGCAGCGCCATCTTGCCCTTGAAGCGCGCCTTCACCGGACCGACCGCCGCAGTCATCACGATCTCGAACTCGTTCTCGCCGATGGCGTTGATGCTCTCGCAGCCCGGCACGCAGCTCTTCAGCATCTCGGTGTCGTTCAGCGCCGCCCACGCGGTGGCGCGGTCGGCGGCCAGCAGCCGTTCGCCCTTCAGTTCCACGTTCTCGTCTCCGTTCGCCCGAGGCCCGCGCCGGCCAGCGTCTGCGCCAGCCGTTCCAGGCTCTCGATGTTGTGCACCGGCAGGAAGCTTGACACGTGCGCGAGCAGCGCGCGCACGCCGCGCGCCTTCGGCTCGAATCCCTCGTAGCGCAGCAGCGGGTTGAGCCAGACCAGCCGCCGGCACGACTTAGCGAGCCGCTCCGCCTCGCGGCCCAGTTCCTCGATCGCCGCGTGCTCCAGCCCGTCGGTCACCAGCAGCACGGTCGGGCTGCCCCACAGCACGCGCCGCGCCCAGTGCCGGTTGAACTCGTGCAGGCAGGAGGCGATGCGCGTGCCACCGGACCAGTCGTCGACCGCGCGCACCACCTCAGCGATCGCCTGGTCGGGGTCGCGGTGACGCAGCTGGCGGGTGATGTTGCTCAGCCGGGTGCCGAAGACGAACGCGTGGATGCGGTAGTTCGCCGCCTCCTCGGCGCCGGCCAGCGCGTGCAGGAAGTGCAGGAACATGCGCGAGTAGCGGCTCATCGAGCCGGAGATGTCGACGATCACCACCAGCGGCTCGGTGCGCGTGCGGCGGCTGCGCCGCGGCAGCTCGGCGAGGTCGCCGCCGCGCCGCGCGCTCTCTCGCAGCGCCGCGCGCAGGTCGAGCCGGCTGCCGCGCACGCTCGGCCGATGCCGTCGCGTCGCCAGCCGGACGAAGAACGGCGCGATCGTGGCCAGCATGCGCCGCGCCGCCGCCCATTCGGCGGTGCTCATGGTGTCGAAGTCCGCCTTGCGCAGCTGCTCGCGGTCGGTCCAGGAAAGCTGCGCATCGATTTCGATCCGCTCGCCCGCCGGAGAACCGCCGGCTGGGCGAGGCGCTGGCGCCGAAGGTCGAGCGGCGGCGGCGCGCCACCCTTCTTCTCGCTGACCTGCGGCAGCAGCAGGCGCAGCATCTGCCCCAGCAGGTCCGGGTCCTTCCAGAAGATGTAAAACGCCTGCTCGAACAGCAGCCGGTGCTGCACACGGTCGATAAGGCAGGCGGCAAGCACGGCGTGGAAGTCGGCGCGCGAGCCGATGCCGGCCACCTGCAGCGCCTGCAGCGCCAGCAGGACCCGGTCGGTACCCACCGGCACGCCCGCCGCGCGCAGGACGCGCGCGAAGTGCACGACGTTCTCGGCCAGCCGGCCGGGCAGCGACTCGACGGACGACGCCGGAAACATCGGCTGCCGCCTCAGGCGGCGACTTCGCGACGGATCCTCTCGACCAGTCGCGCCGCCTCGCTGCCCTGCACCTTGGCGATGTCGTCCTGGTACTTCAGCAGCACGCCCAGCGTGTTGTTCACCGTGTCGGCGTCGAGCGCCACCGCGTCGAGCGCCAGCAGCGCGCGGCTCCACTCGATCGTCTCCGAC
>JBHJND010000371.1:0-1658 GCA_048497655.1 Caballeronia novacaledonica | reverse complement strand
GCGCGCCCTCGGCCGCACCGACCTGGTGATGGGCCACCGCGTCGCGCAGCGCGTCGAGCAGCCGCTGCTCGACCGGGTCAGGCTTCGGGAGTCGTGTCCGTGAACTTGCCATAGCCGAGCAGGCGGGCGTGGCGCGCCGCGAGCAGTTCCTTCGGCTTGAGCGCCTGCAACTGGCGCAGGCTGTCGGCCAGGGCGCGCTTCAGGAGCGCCGCCATCTGCTTAGCGTCGCGGTGCGCGCCGCCGAGCGGCTCGGCGACGATGCGATCAATCAGGCCGAGCGCCTTGAGCCGGTGCGCGGTCAGGCCGAGCGCTTCGGCCGCCTCCGGCGCCTTCTCGGCGCTTTTCCACAGGATCGAGGCGCAGCCCTCGGGCGAGATCACCGAGTAGGTCGCGTACTGCAGCATCAGCACGTGGTCGGCCACCGCGATGGCGAGCGCGCCGCCCGAGCCGCCCTCGCCGATGATGGTGGCGATGACCGGCACCTTCAGGTGCGACATCTCGGCAAGGTTGCGGCCGATCGCCTCGGACTGGCCGCGCTCCTCGGCATCCACCCCGGGGTAGGCGCCCGGTGTGTCGACGAAGGTGAACACCGGCAGGCCGAACTTCTCGGCCAGCTTCATCAGCCGCAGCGCCTTGCGGTAGCCCTCCGGCTTGCTCATGCCGAAGTTGCGCGCCGTGCGCTCCTTGGTGTCGCGGCCCTTCTGGTGGCCGAGCACCATCGCAGGCAGCCCGTTGAAGCGGGCCAGGCCGCCGACGATCGACGCATCGTCGGCGTAGCTGCGGTCGCCGTGCAGTTCGTGGAAGTCGGTGAAGATGTCGCCCACGTAGTCGAGCGTGTACGGCCGCTGCGGGTGGCGCGCCAGCTGCGCCACCTGCCACGGCGTCAGCTTGGCGTAGATGTCCTTCAGCAGCGCCTGGCTCTTCTTCTGCAGGCGCTCGATCTCCTCGGAGATGTCGACCGCCGAGTCGTCCTGCACGAAGCGCAGCTCCTCGATCTTCGACTCGAGTTCGGCGATCGGCGCCTCGAAATCCAGGAAGGTCGTCTTGGCCATTGCGCTCTGTCTTCAGTATTCGACCGGCACCGGATCGAGGCTGCGCCACAGGTACCAGGTGGCCACGCTCGACCACGGCTGCCACGCCGCGGCAAGGCGGCGCACCTGCTGCCTGCCATCCCGCCCCAGCAGCTCGCGCGTCGGCACGCCGTCGAGGTAGTGCAGGCTCACCGCCTTGAGCAGCCCGAGGTCGTCGAGCGGCAGCACATTAGGGCGCAACAGGTTAAAGATCAAGAACATCTCCGCCGTCCAGCGGCCGATGCCGCGGATGCCGGTCAGCCGCTCGATGATCGCCTCGTCGTCCATCGCGGCGAACGCCCCCGGCTCGACGCGGCCGTCGGCGAAGTGCGCCGCCAGGTCGCGCAGGTACTCGACCTTGCGCTCGGACAGGCCGCAGCCGCGCAGCGTCGTGGCGCGACGGCGCAGCACTGCGGCCGGCGACATCTGCGGGCAGGCGGCGGCCAGGCGGCTCCAGACGGCGTCGGCCGCCTTGACCGAGATCTGCTGGCCGACGATCGAGCGCGCCAAGGTGGAGAACGGGTCGCCGCGCGAGGCGAGCGCGACGCGAGGGTGCCGCCCGATGATCCGCGCCAGCACCGGGTCGGC
>JBHJND010000370.1:0-5856 GCA_048497655.1 Caballeronia novacaledonica | reverse complement strand
TCAAGGGCTGGATCGCCGGCACCGTGGAGGCCGGCGCCAGGGGGGTGCTGATCGAGCCACTCGGGCTCGCCTTCGCGGCCGACGACCTGCACGTGCGCGCCTGAGCTGCGCGCCGTCGCGCGCCGGCTCAGCGCCGGCCGGCGCGCAGCGACGCCAGTTCGTTGAGCACCAGCGCACCGAGCACCAGCGCCCCGCCGGTGAGCGTCGCCGCTGCCGGCACCTCGCCGGCGCCAAGCCACGCCCATAGCGGACCGAGCACGACCTCGAGCAGCCCGAGCAGCGCGACCTCCGGCGCCGCCAGCTGGCGCGCCGCCACCACCATCAGCATGCACGGCAGGCCGAGCTGGAAGAAGCCGAGCACCGCCAGCAGCAGCAGGTCGCGCGGCGCCGCCTGGAAAGGCAGCGCCAGCGGCAGCATCAGCGCCGCCGAGATCACGCCGCCGAGGAACACCGCCGGGACCAGGTCGACGCGGGCGCGCGTCTTCTGCAGCGTGACGAGGTTGATCGCCGAGGCAACGGGAACGCTGAATGCGATCAGCATCCCCAGCAGTGGCCGCCCGGCAGCCGTCGCCGGCGCCGCCTGTGTGGCCATCCACAGGATGCCGGCGGTGGCCGCGGCGATCGCCGTCCAGGTGCGCGGCGCGATCGGCGCCTTCAGCACCGCGCGCGCCAGCAGCGCGGTGATCAGCGGGCCGAGGCTCAGCACCAGCAGCGTGTTGGCGACCGTGGTGAAGGTCAGCGCCAGCATGAAGGCGATGAACATGACCGCCCACATCAGCCCGGAGACGAGGCCCGGCCAGCCGGCCGCGGCGAGCGGCCGCCAGCCCTCGCGGCGGACCAGCAGGAAGTAGCCGCCGACGAAGACCGCGGCGAACAGGCTGCGCCAGAAGGTGACCTCGAAGCGGCCCTCGGCCTGCAGAGACGGCGCCAGCTGGCGGGTGACCACGCCGGCGATGCTCCACAGCGTCGCCGCGACGATCATCAGGCCGATCGCCCGCCGGTGCGGCAGCGGGTTCAAGCGACCAGCTCCTGATGTGTCATTCCCGCGAAAGCGGGAATCCAGCGTCTTTCCATCGCAAGACACTGGGTCCCCGCTTTCGCGGGGACGACAAGCTCCTGGGCACCCGTCGAGCTCAGGCCGCTTCCCGCTCGGCCCGCTTGCGCTCGTGCTCCTTGAGGTAGCGCTTGCGCAGGCGGATGTTCTGCGGCGTCACCTCGACCAGCTCGTCGTCGGCGATGAACTCGACCGCATACTCGAGCGTCAGCCTGATCGGCGGCACCAGGTCGATGTGCTCGTCCTTGCCGCTGGCGCGCACGTTGGTGAGCTTCTTCTCGCGGATCGGGTTGACCACCAGGTCGTTGTCGCGCGAGTGGATGCCGATGATCATGCCTTCGTACAGCTTCTCGCCGGGGCTGACGAACATCCGGCCGCGCTCCTGCAACTTCCACAGCGCGTAGGCGACCGCCTCACCTTCGTCCTGGCTGACCAGCACGCCGTTGCGCCGCTCGGCCAGCTCGCCCGGCTTCACCGGCGAGTACTCGTCGAACACGTGGCTCATCAGGCCGGTGCCGCGGGTGGTGGTCAGGAACTCGCCCTGGAAGCCGATCAGGCCGCGCGCCGGGATCCGGTACTCCAGCCGCACGCGGCCGCGGCCGTCGGGCTGCATGTCCGCGAGCTCGCCCTTGCGCCGGCCGAGCTCCTCCATCACCGCGCCCTGGTGCTGCTCTTCGATGTCCACCGTCAGCATCTCGTACGGCTCGCACTTCTCGCCGTTGATCTCCCTGAGCAGCACGCGCGGGCGCGACACCGCCAGCTCGTAGCCCTCGCGGCGCATGTTCTCGATCAGGATCGTCAGGTGCAGCTCGCCGCGGCCGGCCACCTCGAAGATGGTCTCGTCGGCGGTCTCGCGCATGCGCATCGCCACGTTCGACTTCAGCTCGCGCTCGAGCCGCTCGCGCAGCTGCCGGCTGGTGACGAACTTGCCCTCGCGGCCGGCCAGCGGGCTGGTGTTGACGCAGAAGTTCATCACCAGCGTCGGCTCGTCGACCTTCAGCAGCGGCAGCGCCTCCGGCTCGTCGACCGGGCACAGCGTAGTGCCGATGCCGATCTCCTCGATGCCGTTGACCAGCACGATGTCGCCCGCCTCGGCCTCGTCGACCAGCTCGCGCGTCAGGCCCTTGAACTTCAGCACCTGGTTGACGCGGCCGCGCAGCGGCGCGGCCTCCGGGCCGTTGAGCACCGCCACTTCCTGCCCGGTGCGGATGCGGCCGCGGCGGATGCGGCCGATGCCGATCTTGCCGACGTAGCTGGAGTAGTCGATCGAGCAGATCTGCAGCTGCAGCGGCCCGTTCGGGTCGTCCTCGCGCACCGGCACCTGGTCGATGATCGCGTCGAACAGCGGCCGCAGGTCCAGCCCGTGATGCGTGCCCGCGGCCCGCCTTCCTCCCCCCTCCCCTTCGACGGCAGGGGCGGGTTGCGGCAGGTGCCGCAGGTCCGTCAACGCGTAGCCGTTCAGCGCCGAGGCGTAGATCACCGGGAAGTCGAGCTGATCCTCGGTGGCGCCGAGCTTGTCGAACAGGTCGAAGGTGGCGTTGACCACGTAGTCGGGCCGCGCGCCGGGGCGGTCGATCTTGTTGACCACCACGATCGGCTTCAGGCCGAGGGCCAGCGCCTTGCGGGTGACGAAGCGGGTCTGCGGCATCGGCCCCTCGACCGCGTCGACCAGCAGCAGCACGCCGTCGACCATCGACAGCACGCGCTCGACCTCGCCGCCGAAGTCGGCGTGGCCCGGCGTGTCGACGATGTTGATGTGCGTGCCGGCGTACTCGACCGCGCAGTTCTTGGCCAGGATCGTGATGCCTCGTTCGCGCTCGAGGTCGTTGGAGTCCATCACCCGCTCGGCCACCTGCTGGTTGTCGCGGAAGGTGCCGGACTGCTGCAGGAGCTTGTCGACCAGCGTCGTCTTGCCGTGGTCGACGTGGGCAATGATGGCGATGTTGCGCAGGGCGCGTCTCATGATCGGTCCTTCGTATGTTCAGTGGCCGGCGGCCTGGATCAGCCGCTGCGGCGCCAGCACGCCGTCCTCATTGATGCTGGCCACGCCGAGCAGCCGCGCGTCGCGTCCATAGACGCGCACCCGCGGTGCCGGCGCGATGCGTAGCGGCAGCCGCTGTCCGTGGCAGAAGCGGCCGGCGTCCTGCTCGCCCAGTTCGACGCTCGGCAGGCTGGCCAGCAGCGCATCGAGCGGCAGCAGGCGGGCCCGCCGCGCCGGCAGCTCGAGCGCCTCGAGTTCGGCGAGCGTCAGCGCGCCGTCGATCGATAGCGGACCGACGCGCGTGCGCTGCAGCCCGGCCAGGTAGGCGCCGCAGCCCATCGCCGCGCCGAGGTCCTCGGCCAGCACCCGCACGTAGGTGCCCTTGCTGCAGTCGACCGCCAGCACCGCCTCGCTGCCGTCGAACTCGAGCAGCCGCAACGCGTGGATCCGCACCCGGCGCGGCTGCCGCTCGACCGTCTCGCCGGCGCGGGCCAGTTCGTAAAGCGGCCGCCCCAGTCTCTTGAGGGCCGAGTGCATCGGCGGCACCTGGACGATCTCGCCGGTGAAGCGCGGCAGCACCGCTTCGAGCTGCGCGCGGTCGAACGCCGCCGGGCTGCGCGAAGTGATCTCTCCCTCGAGGTCGCCGGTGCTCGAGGTCGCGCCGAAGCGCAGGCGCGCCCGGTAGGCCTTGTCGGCGTCGAGCAGGTCGGCGGCGAACTTGGCCGCCTCGCCGAAGGTGATCGGCAGCAACCCCTGCGCCAGCGGATCGAGGGTGCCGGTGTGGCCGGCCTTGCGCGCGCCGAGCAGCCAGCGCGCCCTGGCCACCGCCGCGCTCGAGGTCATGCGCGCCGGCTTGTCCAGCAGCAGCACGCCGTCGACCGGATCGCCTTTCGGTCGTCCCATCCGCCTCGGCCCCCCGGAACTACCTGTTGTCGCCGCGGCCGACGGCCTGGTCGATCAGCCGGTCGATCTCGAAGCCGCGCTCGACCGAGGTGTCGTGCACGAAGTGCAGGCGCGGCACCGTGTGGATGCGCAGCCGCTTGAACAGCAGGTTGTGCAGGTGGCCGGCCGCCGAGTTCAGCCCCTTCGCCGCCACCTCGGCGTCGGCGCCGATCACCGTGAAATACACCTTGGCGTGGGCGTAGTCGGGCGACACCTCGACGCCGCTGACGGTGACCAGCCCGACGCGCGGGTCGCGCACTTCGGTTCGCAGCAGTTCCGCCAGGTCACGCTGGATCTGGTCGGCGATGCGCTGGCCGCGCTGGGGCTTGGTGGCGCGCTTCATGGCTCGGCGTGTCGCTCGGGCAGGGTCGAACCGTCAGCGGCCGGCGGCAGCTTCGCCGCGGGCCGCTGCGCTTCGGGCTGCGCCTAGAGCGTGCGCGCCACCTCCTGCACCTCGAAGATCTCGAGCTGGTCGCCTTCCTTGATGTCGTCGTAGCCCTTCAGGGTCAGGCCGCATTCGAAGCCGGCCTTGACTTCGCGCACGTCGTCCTTGAAGCGCTTCAGCGACGACAGCTCGCCGGTCCAGATCACCACGTTGTCACGCAGCAGGCGCGCGCTGGCGCCGCGCTTGACCAGGCCGTCGAGCACCATGCAGCCGGCCACCGCGCCGATCTTCGGCACGCGGATGATCTGGCGGATCTCCACCAGCCCGAGCACCTGCTCGCGCTTCTCCGGCGCCAGCATGCCCGACAGCGCCGCCTTCACCTCGTCGACCGCGTCGTAGATGATGTTGTAGTAGCGGATGTCGATGCCGTTGGACTCGGCCATCTTGCGCGCCAGCTGGTCGGCGCGCACGTTGAAGCCGATGATCACCGCCTTCGACGCGATGGCCAGCCCGACGTCCGACTCCGAGATGCCGCCCACCGCGGCGTGCACGACCTGCACCTTGACCTCGTCGGTCGACAGCTTGGTCAGCGCGTGCACCAGCGCCTCCTGCGAACCCTGCACGTCGGCCTTGATGATCAGCGGCAGGCTGCGCACCTCGCCCTCGCCCATCTGCTCGAACATGTTCTCGAGCTTGGCGGCCTGCTGCTTGGCGAGCTTGGTGTCGCGGAACTTGCCCTGGCGATACAGGGCGATCTCGCGCGCCTTCTTCTCGTCGCCGAGCACCATCAGGTCGTCGCCGGCGGTCGGCACGTCCGACAGGCCCTGGATCTCGACCGGGATCGACGGGCCTGCCTCGTGCACTGCCTTGCCCTTCTCGTCGAGCATCGCGCGGACGCGGCCGAAGGCGGCGCCGGCGAGCACCACGTCGCCGCGCTTGAGCGTCCCCGACTGCACCAGCACGGTGGCCACCGGGCCGCGGCCCTTGTCCAGCCGCGACTCGATGATCAGTCCCCTGGCCGGCGCGTTCTTCTGCGCCGTCAGCTCCAGCACCTCGGCCTGCAGCAGCACCTGTTCCAGCAGGTCGTCGATGCCCTGCCCGGTCTTGGCCGACACCGGCACGAACGGCGAGTCGCCGCCGTACTCCTCGGGCACCACCTGGTTGGCGACCAGTTCCTGCTTGACCCGGTCGGGATTGGCCTCCGGCTTGTCGATCTTGTTCAGCGCCACCACCAGCGGCACGCCGGCGGCGCGCGCGTGCGCGATCGCCTCTTTGGTCTGCGGCATCACGCTGTCGTCGGCCGCCACCACCAGGATCACGATGTCGGTGGCCTTGGCGCCGCGGGCGCGCATGGCGGTGAACGCCTCGTGGCCCGGCGTGTCGAGGAAGGTGACGATGCCGCGCGGCGTCTCGACGTGGTAGGCGCCGATGTGCTGCGTGATGCCGCCGGCCTCGCCGGCCGCCACCTTGGTGCGGCGGATGTAGTCGAGCAGC
>JBHJND010000369.1:0-2213 GCA_048497655.1 Caballeronia novacaledonica | reverse complement strand
GCCCGCCGGCTGGAAAAAGCGCTGCAGACGCCGGCGCGCATTTACTACAAGTACGAAGGGGTGAGCCCGGCCGGCAGCCACAAGCCGAACACCGCGGTGGCGCAGGCCTTCTACAACCGCGAGGCCGGAGTGAAGCGGCTGACCACCGAGACCGGCGCCGGCCAGTGGGGCTCGTCGCTGGCCTTTGCCGGCAGTGTCTTCGGCATCGACGTGCAGATCTTCATGGTGCGCGTGTCGTACAACCAGAAGCCGTACCGGCGGGCGCTGATGGAAACCTCTGGCGCCCGCTGCGTGGCCAGCCCATCGATGGAGACCAACTACGGCCGCAGCGTGCTGGCGAAGTCTCCCGACAACAACGGCAGCCTGGGAATTGCCATCTCGGAAGCGGTGGAAATCGCCGCCGGCCGCGACGACACCAAGTACGCGCTCGGCTCGGTGCTCAACCACGTGCTGCTGCACCAGACGGTGATCGGCCTGGAGGCGATGGCACAGCTGGAGCTGGCGAACGACTATCCGGACGTGATCGTCGGCTGCACCGGCGGCGGTTCGAACTTCGCCGGCATCGTCTTTCCGTTCCTCGGCAGCCAGCTGCGCGGCGGCCGCAAGGTGCGCATCGTCGCCGTCGAGCCGTCGGCCTGCCCGAGCCTGACGCGCGGCCGCTATGCCTATGACTTCGGCGACACCGGCCACATGACGCCGCTCACCAAGATGCACACGCTGGGCTCGACCTTCATGCCGCCGGGTTTCCACGCCGGCGGGCTGCGCTACCACGGCATGGCGCCGCTGGTGTCGCATATCAAGGAGCTGGGCCTGATCGACGCGCGCGCCTACCACCAGACGCAGTGCTTCGAGGCCGGCGTGCTGTTCGCCCGCCACGAGGGCATCGTGCCGGCGCCGGAGGCCAACCACGCGGTGAAGGGCGCGATCGACGAGGCGGTGCGCTGCCGCGAGGAGGGGACCAGCCGGGCCATCCTGTTCAACCTCTGCGGCCACGGTCACTTCGACATGCAGGCCTACATGGATTACTTCTCCGGCAAGCTGACCGACCAGGAGTACGACGAGAGCGAGCTGGCGATGGCCCTGGCCGGCCTGCCGAGCGTCGCCGAGCCGATGTAGAAACGCAACGCATCAGTGGTTTTTCGTACCAATCATGGTGTTTGCTGCGCCGTGCCTATGGTTCAGATGGTAATTTCCTGCCTGCCGAAATACCTCGGCCCATCGCGGAAAAGCATCCCATGAGCAAAGCCGTCACTGCAATCAAGGCGGAGATCGCCAGGAAGCAGGCCGAAATCGAGGCGCTGAAGAAGGCGCTCGCGGCGCTTGGCGGCTCCGCCGCTTCGCCGGGCCGGGGCAACCGCAAGCCGCGCTCGGAAGCGCAGAAGAAGAAGATCTCGGCGGCGCTGAAGAAGGCCTGGGCCGATCGCAAGAAGGCCGAGAAGAAGGCGGCCGCCGGATAGTCGTCACCGCCGGCGCTCGCGCCCCGTGCGCGCGGCGCGCCGGCGCTTCGTGAGCCGGACCGCGCCGGCGGCCGGGCGCCCGCGTCAGGCGCCTAGCGCGGCTGCGCCGGGATCGCGCGCACCGACAGCACCCCTTCGATCGAGGCGATTTCGCCGATCACGGTCGGCGACACCGGGCTGTCGACGTCGACCAGCGTGTAGGCCATCTCGCCGCGCGACTTGTTGACCATGTTGTGGATGTTCAGCCCGGCCATCGCCATCGCGGTGGAGATCTGGCCGAGCATGTTCGGCACGTTGGCATTGGCGATGGCGACCCGCCACGCCGACTCGCGCGCCATCTCGACGTTGGGGAAGTTCACCGCGTTGCTGACGTTGCCGTTCTCGAGGAAATCGCGCAGCTGGTCGACCACCATCGCGGCGCAGTTCTCCTCCGCCTCGGCGGTCGACGCGCCCAGGTGCGGCAGCGCCACCACGCCGGCCACGGCGGCCAGCCGCGGCGAGGGGAAGTCGCACAGGTAGGCCTTCAGCCGCCCCCCCTGCAGGGCGTCAATCGCCGCCTGCTCGTCGACGATCGCGTCGCGGGCGAAATTCAGCAGGATGGCGTGGTTCTTCATCGCCGCCAGCCGCTTCGCATCGATCAGTCCGCGGGTGGCCGGCAGCAGCGGCACGTGCAGGGTGACGAAGTCGGCGTGCTTGAGCAGGTCTTCGATCGACTGTGCCTTGCGCACCGCCGACGGCAGCCGCCAGGCGGCGTCG
>JBHJND010000368.1:0-1730 GCA_048497655.1 Caballeronia novacaledonica | reverse complement strand
GACTGCAATGAGCCGTCGGGCGAGGCGGGCCGCTGCCTGAGCGTGCGCGAACTGCACTTCGACGAGCAAGGCCTGCGCAAGGGGCCACCCGGGCCGTGGCGCAGCTTCAGCGGGCGCATCGAGGGCTACACGCACACGCCCGGCGTGCGCAACGTGCTGCGCGTCGACCGCTACGAGCGCAAGCCGGCGCCCGAGGGGCGTCCGTCGTCGGTGTACGTGCTCGACCTGGTGGTCGAGAGCGCGACCGTGACCGGCAAGTGAGTCCTCCGCGCCGAGTCGAGTCGGCGGGGCGGCGGGCGCCGCCGGAGATGCCGTCCGCCCGCGGCCGCATCGGCGCGATCGGGCTGTGGCTGCTGCTGGCGCTGCCCGGCCTGCTGCCGGCCACCGCGCTGCCGGCGAGCCCGGGCGCCGAGGCGGCGACCGAGCGCAGCCAGGCGATCGCGCCGGCCGACATCCCGTCGCGCGCCGACGCCGATGAGAAGTTCGTCCAGTCGGTGCAGCGACGCGCGCAGGCTCCCGACAAGCTGCTGGGCATCGAGCGGGCGCTGTCGAAGCAGGCCGAGGCGATCGACCGGCTGACCGCGCTCACCGAGGGCAGCGACCTGTCGCTTCACTCGGTGCAGCGGCTGGAGAGCCTGGAGCGGCACTGGCTGCTGCACGAGCGCCAGCTCGCGCAGACCCGCGCCGAGCTCACGCGGGCGACCAACGTCGCCTCGGAGGACGCCGCCGAGCTGGCGACGCGCCGCGCCGCGTGGCTGGCCACCGGCGAGGAGGCCGACCTGTCGCCGGCGCTGCGGCAGCGCTCGCGGGAGATGGTCGCCCAGGTCGAGCGCACGCAGTCGCTGCTGGCCGAACCGCTGGCCCGGTTGATCGACCTCGGCCGCCGCAGCAGCGCGCTGTCGGCGCAGGTGCAGCGGGGCGTGGCCGAGGTCGTCAAGCAGGTGGCCGAGCTCGACCGGCGGCTGGTGACGATGGACTCGCCGCCGCTGTGGCAGGCGGTGCACGAAGCGGAGAAGACCGAGCCGCCGCTGGTCGGGCTGTCGCGCAGCCTGGCGATCGAGACCGCCTTCGCCCGCGACTACGACACCTCGCGCGCCCGGTTGCTGCCGGCGCTCGGCATCCTGACCGTGGCGTCGCTGCCGCTGATGTTCTGGCTGCGCCGGCGCGCGCGGGCGCTGCTCGCCGCCAGACAACTGAGCGAGCACGCCCTGCAGGCGCTGTCGCGGCCGTGGGCGGCCTGGCTGCTGCTGGTGGCCGGCGGCGCGGTGCTCTACGGGCTGCAGGGGCCGAACCTGCGGCAGCAGCTGGTCTATCTGCTCGCCTGGGTTCCCGTGCTGGGCCTGTTGCAGCGGCACCTGCTGAGCCTGGTCGGCTCCTGGGGTTACCTCAGCGCCCTGTACTACCTGCTGAACGTGGTGGTGTCCTTGCTGGTCGGCAGCCCGCTGCTGTACCGGCTGCTGCTGCTGGCGCTCAGCCTGTTGATGATGGCGACGCTGGCCTGGCATGTGCTGCGCGCGCGCCGCGGCGCCAGCGCCGACGCCGACGCCGATGCCGGCGGGCATCGCCTGCAGGCCGGCGGCTGGAAGCTGGTCGCCTGGGTCGCCTGCGCCGTGCTGGCCGTGGCCGCCGTCGCCAACGTGCTGGGCAACGTGTCGTTGGCGGCCATGCTGGTCACGGCGACGCTGACCAGCAGCTTCGCCGCGCTGGCGCTGTACGCCGGCAGCCGGGTC
>JBHJND010000367.1:0-4582 GCA_048497655.1 Caballeronia novacaledonica | reverse complement strand
TGGCCGCACTCAGCCCGTCAGGCTCGCCGCCTGAGCGGCCGCTCCCGTCGTACGGCGGCCAATCGCGCTCGACCGCGCACCCGCCCGGCGATGGCCTCCCCCCGTTGATTCGGCGAAGGCCGGTTCAAGCCGCGGTTTCGCAGACCGGCGCCGCGCGAGCCGGCCACCGGATCGATGCCCGGCGGCCGATGCCCTGCGTCAGTCGGTCCAGTTGTGCTCCTGCACCCTCTCGGCCGCCGCCTCGCGCTGGGCCGCCTCCTCGGCGCGCACGCGCGACAGCGCCGAGGCGATCAGGCCCGACGGCACGGCGACGAAGCCCAGGCCGAGCACCAGCACGAAGAAGGTGAACAGCCGGCCGCCCGGCGTGATCGGATAGATGTCGCCGTAGCCGACGGTGGTCAGTGTCGCCACCGCCCACCACAGGCTGTCGAAGACCGACGAGTAGCGGTCCGGCTGCGCCTCGTGCTCGAAGTGGTAGATGCCGATCGCCGCCAGGTACAGCACGATCAGCGCGCTGACGCCGAACAGCACCAGGTCGTCGCGGGCGATGGCGAAGGCGCGGCGGAAGCGATGCACGGCGTTGGTGTAGCGGATCAGCTTGAACAGCCGCAACAGCCGCGGCAGGCGGAACGCCCGCACCGCCTGCATGTTCAGCGCGACCATCAGGTAGAAGGGCAGGATCGCCAGCAGGTCGATGATCCCGTAGAAGGAGACGACGTACCTCCAGCGCGGCCGCGCAAGGTGGACGCGGATCGCGTACTCGACCGTGTACACCGCGGCGCAGAAGATCTCGAAGTTCCACAGCGCCTGGCGCCAGAACGGCGACAGGTTGGGCAGGGTCTCGAACGCCAGCGCGATCAGGTTGGCGACCACCAGCAGTTCGATCGGCAACTCCCAGCGGCCCAGCGAAACGTGGTGCGCGGGTCTGCTTGCTTCCACCGCCCCTCCTCCCCGAAAACGGCGGCAATTGTCGCCCGAATTGCCCGGCTCGCACCCGCATTCGGAGAGCGGGGCGAGCGGTTGCGGCCGGAGGCAAAGGCCTCGCGGCGCTGCCGGCGCCTATTCGGCGGTCGTGGGATCGATCATGGCCCGCACCTGCGACACTCGGTTCGCCGGGAAGCCGCCCTGGCGGGCATGCTCGCGCACCGTGGCCTCGTCGGGCGCAACGTAGACGCAATAGATCTTGTCGTCGGTGACGAAGCTCTCCAGCCACTGGATCTTCGGACCCATCGCGCCCAGCACGCCGCACGACTTCTGCGAAATGGCGTGCAGGTCCTGCGGCGACAGCTTGCCGGCTCCGGGGATGTCTCGCTCGATGACGAATTTCGGCATGGCCACTCTCCTGATCGGTGTTGTTCGATGGCAGGCCGTCCGTGCCACGAGCGCGCCTCGCGGCATCGACCTGAAGCCGCCAGGCGGGGCGCTGCCCGACCGGTCTGTGCGGCAGGCGAGCATACGGACTCGCCGTTTTCGGGTCTAGCTTCGGCGTCAACAGGCGCTAGCCGCGGGCCTCGCCTGCCGGCTCGTCGCCCGGCGCGGCGACGACGTAGCGCCGGCCGCCGGCCGCCTTCGCCCGGTACAGCGCGCGGTCGGCGTCGGCGCTGATCTGCCTGACCGTCCAGTCGCTGCCGGTGCACACCGCCACGCCGATGCTGGCGCCGACCTCGATCGACCTGCCCAGTGCGCCGATCGGCGCTCCGATCGCCGCCAGCAGTTTCTCCGCCAGCACACTGACGTCGCGCCGATCCTCGATGCCGGTCTGCACCACCGCGAACTCGTCGCCGCCCATACGCACCACCAGATCGTCCTTGCGCACCGCCTGCTGCAGGCGCTGCGCGATCACCCTCAGCACCTCGTCGCCGACCGAGTGGCCCCAGGTGTCGTTCACCGGCTTGAAGCCGTCCAGATCGATGTAGTGGAAGGCGAAGTGGTCGCCCGGCCCGCGCCGGCCCAGTCCCTGCCTGAACCAGTCGGTCAGGCGATGACGGTTGAACAGGCCGGTCAGCGGATCGTGGTCGGCGCGGTGGCGCAGTTCCTCGGCGACGACCTCGTCGGAAATGTCCTGCAGGATGCCGACGCAGATGGCGCCGCGGCCGACCTCGCGCGGCCGCAGTTCGACCTTCAGCTCCGCCGGGAAGTGCTCGCCCGAGCACCGGTGACAGCCGATGCGCAGGGTCTGCCGGTTGCCGCCGGCGCCGGCGAACGCCTGCCGCGCCCGCTCGCGGTCGCCCGGCGCCACGAACGACAGGAACTCGTGCAGCGTCGACGGCGTTTCGGTCGGATGGCGGGTGCCGAAGATCGTGGCGAACATGGCGTCGAAAGCGAGGCTGTCCTCGTCGACGTCGTATTCGAGACCGCACACCGAGGCGAGTTCCTGCACGTGGCGGAACTGCTGGCCGACGTCGAGGAAGCGCTCCAGAACCCGCCGCTGCCGGATCACCGACCAGATGCGGCGGGCGATCAGGTCGAGCACCTCGACGTCGTGCTGGTCGTAGTCGGCCGCCTTGTTGCCGACACCCACCAGCATCCGCACCGCGCCGTCCTCGATCACCGGCAGGCCGAGATGGCGGATCAGCGGCGAGTGGCCGTCGGGCAGGCCGCGCTTGCCGGTCTGCGTCGCGTAGTCGTTGTGGACGCACGGCCCGCCCGTGCGCACCGAGTCGGCCCAGATGCCCGCCGACTCGACCGGATAGTGGCGGTCGTACACCGCCACACAACCCGCCAGGGTGTCGTGCGACCAGACGCCGAGCTCGATGCTGTTCTGGTCTTCGTTGAGGAAATGCAGGTAGGCGATCGCACTGCCGGTGGCCGTCTGCGCGATGTCGACGCCGCGCTGGACGATCTCGCGCTGGGTCAGGTCCGTCGACAGCCGCTCCAGATCCCTTAGGGCGCGAACAAACTGGCCAGAAGCCGCCAACCCGCACCTCCCGCCTTCTTGTGATGGCAAATCTAGCCCAGCCGTCGCCCAGGCGGTCGCTTTCGAATACGGTTGTTGATCATCCGCAATCGCGCGGCGTTGACTCAGGGCACGACGGCTCGCGCGACTGCGGCGATGATGTGCATAGCGGCTTCGGCACAGCCCGACTGCTGGAGGTGCCATGGCAGGCTGGTTCGCTCGCACGGCGATGCTCGCCACGCTGGTCGGCACGGTGACGGCGTGTCAGACCTCGCGTGCCGCCGAGGGCTCCTTCGACGCGACCGCCCTGCGCAACCAATACGCGACACTTCGCGCCCTGCCGGGCCAGACTCCGCTGGGGCCGACGCTGGTGCTGCAGGCGTCGCAATCTCCCGGCCGGGTCCAGGGCGATGTCTATGCGGTAGTCGACCGCCCCTACGAACAGGTGCGACCGGCACTGGAGCGGATCGACCGCTGGTGCCGCCTGCTGACGCTGAATCTGGTCGTCAAGTACTGTCGCGCGGCCGGCGCCGGCGCCGAAAGCTCGCTGACCATCGGCGTGGCGCCCAAGCACGAGACATCGCTCTCCAGCGTCAACTGGGTGCGCTTCGTCTTCGCAGCGCCGCGCGACAACGACGAGTACCTGGAGGTCGTGCTCAGCGCGCCGCAGGGCCCGTTCGGCACCAGCGACTACCGGATGAGGGTCGAGGTGACACCGGTCGAGGGCCGCTCGCTGCTTCACCTGCACTACGCCTACTCGTTCGGGCTGGCGGCGGACCTCACCCTGAAGACCTACCTCGCCACGCTGGGCCGCGACAAGGTCGGCTTCAGCGTCGTCGACCGGCAGGCCGACGGCCAGCCCATCTACGTCAAGGGGCTGCGCGGCATCGTCGAGCGAGACGTGATGCGCTACTTCCTGGCGATCGAGGCCTATCTCGGCGCGCAGCGCCTGCCGCTGCAGGAGCAGTTCGCGCGCAGCCTGCAGGACTGGTTCGACGCGGCCGAGCGGTATCCGCGCCAGCTGCACGAAATCGAGCGCGGCGAGTACCTCGAGATGAAGCTGCGGCTGGCCGAGCAGCAGCAGGCGTCTCCCGGCTGGTAGCGCCTAGAATCGCGCGCCATGCGCCAGTACGAAGACTTCATGCGCCATGTGTTCGAGCATGGCACCGACAAGCGCGACCGCACCGGCACCGGCACCCGCTCGGTGTTCGGCTACCAGATGCGCTTCGACCTGCGCCAGGGCTTCCCGCTGGTCACCACCAAGAAGCTGCACCTTCGCTCGATCGTCCACGAGCTGCTGTGGTTCCTGCGCGGCGAGTCGAACGTCCGCTACCTGCACGAGAACAAGGTCACGATCTGGGACGAGTGGGCCGACCAACACGGCGAGCTCGGCCCGGTCTACGGCGTGCAGTGGCGCTCGTGGCCCACACCCGGCGGCGGTCACGTGGACCAGATCGCCGACGTGCTGCGCGAGATCCGCGCCAACCCCGACTCGCGGCGACTGATCGTCTCGGCGTGGAACGTCAGCGACATCCCGAAGATGGCGCTGCCGCCGTGCCACCTGCTGTTCCAGTTCTACGTCGCCGACGGCCGGCTGAGCTGCCAGCTCTACCAGCGCAGCTGCGACATCTTCCTCGGCGTGCCGTTCAACATCGCCAGCTACAGCCTGCTCACCCACATGGTGGC
>JBHJND010000366.1:0-9495 GCA_048497655.1 Caballeronia novacaledonica | reverse complement strand
TCATCATGGATGGCAACGGGCGCTGGGCCACCGCGCGGCACCTGCCCCGCGTGGCCGGCCACTCGCGCGGCGTCGATGCAGTGCGCGGCGTGATCGAGCAGGCGGGTCGGCGCGGCGTCGAGTACCTGACGCTGTTCGCCTTCAGTTCGGAGAACTGGAAGCGCCCGAAGGACGAGGTCGGCACGCTGATGCGGCTGTTCGTCTCGGCGCTGCAGAAGGAAGTCGGCAGGCTCGGCGAGAACGGCGTGCGCATGCGGGTGGTCGGCGATCTGGGTGCGTTCGACCGGCAGCTGCAGTCGCTGATCCGCGACGCCGAGCAGCGAACGATGCACAACACGCGGCTGCAGCTGACCGTCTGCGCCAGCTACGGCGGCCGCTGGGACGTCTTGCAGGCGGTGCGCTCGCTGCTCGGGGCGGCGGCCGATCCGCAGGCGGTGGCGCGCACGCTGACCGAGCAGCAGCTCGCCGGGCAGCTGGCCCTTTCCTTCGCGCCGGACCCCGACCTGCTGATCCGCACGGGGGGCGAGCAGCGGATCAGCAATTTCCTGCTTTGGCAGTGCGCCTACAGCGAGCTTTACTTCACGCACACGCTGTGGCCGGACTTCGACCCTGCATCCTTCGACGCCGCGCTGGCGTGGTACGCGACGCGGGAACGCCGCTTCGGCCAGACGAGCGCGCAGGTCTCTCGGCCCGACGCTGAACACCTTCGTGCTTAAGCAGCGCATCATCACCGCGGTGGTCCTGCTGGCGGCACTGCTCGCCGCCGCGGCCGCCGGGCGCGTCGCCATCGATGCGGCGCTCGCTGTGGTGCTCGGTGCGGCTGCCTACGAGTGGCTGCGCCTGGCGCAGCACCGCAGGCGGCTGTGCGTGATCGCTGGCCTTGCGCTGGCCGCGGCGCTGCTCGGGCTGCAGGCGCTTGGCCACGTCCTGCCGGGCCGCGCGCTGGCGATACTGCTGGCGGCGGCCTGCGCGGCGTGGCTGATGATCGCCTTGCAGGTGCTGCGCGGCGCGCAGCGCGGCGCGCGGGTTCCGCATCCGCTGTCGACCCTGCTGGCCTTGTTCCTCCTCGCTGCCGCGTGGTTCGCGCTGATGCGGCTGATGGACGACGGTTTCGTCTACCTGCTGTCGGTGCTTGCCGTCGTCTGGCTGGCCGACATCGCGGCGTACTTCGCCGGCCGCCGGTGGGGGCGGCGGAAGCTGGCGCCGGCGATCAGCCCGGGCAAGACCTGGGCGGGGGTCGGCGGGGCGGTCGCGGCGGTGCTGGTCGTCGCGTTGCTGTTCGCGCGGCTGGCGCCCGAGGTCACAGCGTTCTCGACCCTGCTGCTGCAGCGGCTGCCCTCGGCGGCGGCGCTGGCGATGCTCGCCGCGCTGGTGGCGCTGTCGGTTGTCGGCGACCTCTTCGAGAGCCTGCTGAAGCGGCAGGTCGGTGCCAAGGACAGCGGGCGGCTGCTGCCCGGTCACGGCGGCGTGCTCGACCGGATCGATGCCCTTCTCGCCGTGCTGCCGGCGGCGGCGCTGCTCGACCTGTGGCTGCGCCGATGAGATCGATCACCCTGCTCGGGGCGACCGGCTCGATCGGCGCCAGCACGCTCGACGTGATCGCGCGCCATCCGGACCGCTTCTCGCTGTTTGCGGTGGCCGCGTGGCGCAGCGACGAGGCGCTGGTGCGCCTGTGCGCCCGGTTCAGGCCGCGCTACGCGGTGATCGCAGACGCGGCCAGGCTGCCTTCGCTACGCGACGCACTGCGCGCCGCCGCAGTGCCGACGACGGCGCTCGGCGGGGCTGCGGCGCTGGCGGAGGTCGCCTGCGCGCCCGAGTGCGACACGGTGGTCGCGGCGATCGTCGGCGCCGCCGGCCTGGTACCGACGATCTCCGCGGCCCGTGCCGGCAAGCGGGTGCTGCTCGCCAACAAGGAGTCGGTCGTCTGCGCGGGCCGGCTGCTGACCGAGGCGGTGCGCGCCGGCGGCGGCGAACTGCTGCCGGTAGACAGCGAGCACAGCGCCATCCACCAGTGCCTGGCCGGCGCGCGCGAGACCGATCGAGATGTGCGCAAGCTCATCCTGACCGCCTCGGGCGGGCCCTTCCGCACCCGCAGCGATTTCGCCGGCATCACGCCCGAGCAGGCCTGCGCCCACCCCAACTGGGTGATGGGCCGCAAGATCTCGGTCGACTCGGCGACGCTGATGAACAAGGGGCTGGAGGTGATCGAGGCGAGCTGGCTGTTCGGCTTCCCCGCCGGGCGCATCGAGGTGGTCGTGCACCCGCAGAGCGTCATCCATTCGATGGTCGAGTTCGTCGACGGCTCGGTGGTGGCGCAGCTCGGCACGCCCGACATGCGCACGCCGATCGCCTACGCGCTGTCGTATCCCGGGCGCATCGACAGCGGCTCGGCGGCGCTCGACTTCCCGCGGCTTGGCGCGCTGAGCTTCGAGGCGCCCGACCTGCGGCGTTTCCGCTGCCTGGCGCTCGCCTTCGAGGCGCTCGCCGGCGGCACGGCGCGCACGGCCACATTGAACGCCGCCAACGAAATCGCTGTCGAAGCGTTTCTCGGCGGCCGGCTGCCCTTCGCCGACATCGCCGCCGTCATCGAGGAGACGCTGAACGCCGTGGATGCCAACGAACCAAGCTCGATCGACGAGGTGCTTGCCATCGACGCGCGCGCCCGCCGCGGAGCAGCCCGGCTGATCGAGCGGCGCAGCTCCGCCAGCCTGACGGTCAGCGGCCCATGAGCGCCGCCACCACGCTGATCGCCTTCGTCGTCACGCTCGGCGTGCTGATCGTCATCCACGAGTTCGGCCACTACTGGGTGGCACGGCGCTGCGGCGTGCGGGTGCTGCGCTTCTCGATCGGCTTCGGCCGGCCGCTGTGGAAGAGGGTCCACGGCGAGGACCGTACCGAATGGGTGCTGGCGGCGATCCCGCTCGGCGGCTACGTGCGCATGCTCGACGAGCGCGATCCCGACACCGATCCGGCGATGCTGGCCGACCTGTCGCGCGCGTTCAACCGGCAGCCGGTGGCCAAGCGCATCGCCATCGTGCTTGCCGGCCCGCTCGCCAACCTGCTGCTGGCGGTGGGCGTGTACTGGCTGCTGAACATGATCGGCACGCTTGAGCCGCGCGCGGTGCTCGGAGCGCCGGCGCAGGAAACGATCGCGGCGCGCGCCGGCCTGCGCGACGGCGACGAGGTCATGCAGGTCGACGGGCGGCCGGTGCGCGCCTTCAGCGAGCTTCGCTGGAAGCTGCTGGAGCGCGCGGTCGATCGCTCGGCGGTCGAGCTCACCGTGAGCGGCGCCGGCGGCGCCGAGCGGACCGTGCTGCTCGACCTGTCGCAGCTCGGCCCGGGCGAGATCGATCAGACGGTGTTCTCGCGAATCGGCATCGCGCTCGCCGAGCCGCCGCCGGTGGTGCGGCAGCTCGCGGCGGACAGCGTCGCGGCGAGTGCCGGCCTGCGGCCGGGCGACCGCTTCGTCAGCATCGACGGCCAGCCGATGGTGCGCTCGCGCGACGTCAGCCAGGCCGTTCGCGCGGCGGCCGGCCGCAACCTGCAGGTCGTGATCGAGCGAGACGGCCGCCGCCTTTCGCTGCCGCTGCAGCCGGCGACGGTGCAGGTCGAGGGGCAGACGATCGGCCGCATCGGCGTCGACTTCCGCGACCTGGTCGAGGTGCGCTACGGGCCGCTCGAGGGCATCGGCCTGGCGGTCGAGCGCACCTGGGACACGTCGGTGTTCTCGCTGCGCATGCTCGGCAAGATGATCACCGGCGAGGCGTCGTGGAAGAACCTCTCCGGGCCGGTGACGATCGCCGACTATGCGGGGCAGACCGCGCGCATGGGCGCGCTCGCCTACCTGAGCTTTCTCGCTCTCGTTTCGATCAGTCTCGGCGTGCTGAACCTGCTGCCCATTCCGATGCTCGACGGAGGGCACTTGCTGTACTATTTCATCGAGATTCTCAAGGGCAGCCCGCCGGCCGAATGGGTTGTCGAGTGGGGGCAGCGCGCCGGGATCGGCGTGCTCGTCCTGCTCACCGCGCTGGCGCTATACAACGACCTGACCCGGCTGCTGGCGTAATCCTCCATCGTGCCAAAGGCTCAAAGCATCAAGCGCGGCAGTTTGCGCGGGGCGCGCGGCGCGCGTTTCGGGCTGCGCCTCGCCGTTGCCCTGGTGCTCGGCGCGGTCGGCGCCGGCGCGCTGGCGCAGGAGTTCGTGATCCGCGACATCCGCGTCGAGGGCATCCAGCGCACCGAGGCTGGCACGGTGTTCAGCTACCTGCCGCTGCGCGTCGGCGACCGGTACGACCCGGAGCGCGGGTCGGCTGCCATCCGCGCGCTGTTCGCCACCGGGCTGTTCAAGGACGTGCGGATGCAGGCCGAGGGCGACGTGCTGGTGGTCATCGTCGAGGAGCGGCCGGCGATCGCCGAGGTCAAGCTCGAGGGAGTGAAGGAGTTCGACAAGGAGACGGTGCTGAAGTCGCTGCGCGAGGTCGGGCTCGGCGAGGCGCGGGTGTTCGACCGCTCGCTGCTCGAGCGCGCCGAGCAGGAGCTGAAGCGCCAGTACCTCGGCCGCGGCCTGTACGGCGTCGAGGTCAAGAGCACCGTCACGCCGGTAGAGCGCAACCGGGTCAACGTGCTGATCGCGGTCGACGAGGGCGAGGCGGCGCGGATCCGCCCGATCCGCTTCACCGGCAACAAGGCCTTCTCCGACGGCACGCTGCGCGACCAGATAGACCTGACCACGAGCGGCTGGCTGACGTGGTACACGAAGCGCGACCAGTATTCGCGGCCCAAGCTGGCCGGCGACCTCGAGTCGCTGCGATCGTTCTACCTGAACCGCGGCTACCTCGACTTCAGCATCGAGTCGACGCAGGTGTCGATCAGCGCCGACAAGCAGGACATCTACATCACGATCAACGTCGTCGAGGGCGAGAAGTACACGATCTCGCAGGTCAAGGTGGCCGGTGAGCTGCTCGGGCTGGACGAGGAGCTGCAGGCGCTGGTCGACGTGCGGCCGGGCGACACCTACAACGCCGAGCGGGTCAACGCCGTATCCAAGCGGATGACCGACCGCCTCAGCGCGCTCGGCTACGCCTTCGCCACCGCCAACGCGGTGCCCGACACGAACCGCGAGAAGCGCGAGGTCGCCTTCACCTACCTGGTCGATCCGGGGCGCCGCGTCTACGTGCGGCGGGTGAACATCGCCGGCAATTCGCGCACGCGCGACGACGTGATCCGTCGCGAGGTCCGCCAGTACGAGAACGCCTGGTTCGACGCCGAGAAGGTGCGGCTGACGCGCGACCGGATCGACCGCCTCGGCTATTTCGAGAAGGTCGAGATCGAGACGCCGCCGGTATCCGGCTCGACCGACCAGGTCGACGTGAACGTGAGGGTGACCGAACGGCCCACCGGGCAGCTGCAGGCGGGCGCCGGCTACTCGAGCTCCGAGGGCCTGGTGCTGCAGGGTTCGTACTCGCAGCAGAACGCCTTTGGCACCGGCCACTCGATCACCTTCCAGGTCAATACGAGCCAGGTCTCGCGCACGTTCGGCATCACGCACACCGATCCGTACGTGACGATCCACGGCATCAGCCGCACGATCGAGCTGCTCGACCGCAAGTCGGACCTCGCCCAGCTGGGCCTGGGCACGGTCGACCTCGACCAGCAGGTCGCCGGGGTCCGCTACGGCGTTCCCTTCACCGAGTTCGACACGCTGTTCTTCGGCCTGCGATACGAGGGCACCACGATCGGCCTGACCGACTCCAGCCCGCAGGTGTACAAGGACTACGTCGCCGACTTCGGCGACTCGCCGGCCGAGCTCGACATCACGGTGGGCACGTCGCGCGACAGCCGCGACAACGTGCTGGTGCCGTCGCGCGGCCTGCTGCAGCGCGTCTTCCTCGAAGTGGCGCTGCCGGTTCTCGACCTGCGCTACTACCGGCTCACTTACCAGCATCAGCGCTACCTGCCGATCACCAACCGCTTCACCTTCGCGCTGAACGCCGAGCTCGGCTATGGCGGCGCATACGACGGCAAGCCCTACCCGGTGTTCAAGAACTTCTACGTCGGCGGCATCGGCAGCGTGCGCGGCTACGAGACCGCTTCGCTCGGGCCGGTCGACGCGACCGGCACGCCGCTGGGAGGAAACCGCCGCTTCAACTTCCAGTCCGAGGTGCTGACGCCGATCCCAGGCGCCGACCGCACGCTGCGCATGTTCACCTTCCTCGACGGAGGCTGGGTCTGGGGACCCGACCAGAGCGTGAACTTCAACGATATGCGCTACGCGGCCGGCTTCGGTCTCGCCTGGATTTCGCCGATGGGGCCGATGAAGTTCAGCTACGGCTATCCGCTGAACAGCAAGCCGACCGACAAGGTCCAGCGCTTCCAGTTCACGATCGGCTCCGGCTTCTGAGCCTCGACGACGGCGAGCCGCGAGCCGCTATAGAATTTCGCGTCGCAACCTGGACGATCCCGAGATGAAGCTCTTTCTCAATGCCGCGCTGGCGCTGGCGCTTGCCGGCTCGGCAGCCCTCTTGCCGGCAGCGGCGCAGGAACTGAAGATCGGCTACGTCAGCTCGGAGCGCATCCTGCGCGACTCGGCGCCGGCCAAGGCCGCCACGCAGAAGCTAGAGGCGGAGTTCTCCAAGCGCGACCGCGAACTGCAGGATCTCGGCACCAAGCTGAAGGCGTCCGCCGACCGTTTCGAGAAGGACGCGCCGGTGCTGGGCGAGGCCGAGCGCGCCCGCCGGCAGCGGGAACTGACCGAATTGGACCGCGACCTGCAGCGGCGTCAGCGCGAGTTCCGCGAGGACCTGAACCAGCGCCGCAACGAGGAACTGCAGGGCCTGCTGGAGCGGGCGCAGCGCATCGTGCGCCAGATCGCCGAGCAGGAGAAGTTCGACCTCGTGGTGCAGGACGCCGTGTTCTTCAGCCCGCGCGTCGACATCACCGAGAAGGTCCTGCGCGCGCTGAACACGCCGAAGTAGCCGGCCCGATCCGCGATGGCGGCCGGCTGCCGTATCGACGAACTGGCCGACGCCGTCGGGCGGGCTGCCGCCGGCAAGCTCTCCTTCTCCCTGCACGGCGACGTTTCGCGCCGAGTCAGCGGCGTGGCGCCGCTGCAGGCGGCCACCGGCGAGCAGCTGAGCTTCCTTGCCAACCCGCGCTACCGGGGCGCGGTGGCTGCGTCGCGCGCCGGGGCGATCGTCATGACCGCCGCCGACCGGCGGGCGCTGCTCGCCGACGGCGGTGCCGCCGCCGCAGCGCTCATCGAGTGTGCCAACCCCTACGCCTGGTTTGCCTTTGCCGCCCAGCTGCTCTCGCCGGGCGGGCCGCCAGCGGCCGGCGTGGCCGATGGCGCCCACGTGGCCGCCGACGCCTCGGTGGACGGCAGCGCGCGGATCGACGCCGGCGCAGTCGTCGAGTCGGGCGCGGCGATCGGGCCGCGCTGCTGGGTCGGCGCCGGCGCCTTCGTCGGAGCCGGAGCGCGCCTTGGCGCCGACTGCCGGCTGCATCCGGGCGCGCGTCTGCTCGCCGGCTGCGTCGTCGGCGCGCGCGGCATCGTGCACAGCGGCGCGGTGATCGGCTCCGACGGGTTCGGTTTCGCGCCGCTGGACGGCAGGTGGATCAAGATCCCGCAGACCGGCCGCGTCGTCATCGGCGACGACGTGGAGATCGGCGCCAACACGACGATCGACCGCGGCGCGATGGGCGACACGTTGATCGAGGACGGCGTGAAGCTCGACAACCTGATCCAGGTCGGACACAACTGCCGCATCGGCGCGCACTCGGTGCTGGCCGGCTGCGTCGGCATCGCCGGCAGCGCCGATATCGGCCGCGGCTGCCAGATCGGCGGCGCGGCGATGATCGCCGGTCACCTGTCGATCGCCGACGGCACTCTGGTCGGTCCCGGCACGCTGGTGTCGCGTACGATCGCCACCGCCGGCCACTACACCGGCTTTTTCCCGCTGATGACCAGCCGCGACTGGGAACGCAACGCCGCCGCGCTGCGCCACCTGCAGGAACTGCGCGCGCGCGTGCGCGCGCTCGAGGCGCGACTGAAGGAAGGCGGATCCGAGGAAACCTGATGGACATTCACGAAATCCTGCGCCTGCTGCCGCACCGCTATCCGATCATCCTCGTCGACCGGGTGCTGGAACTGGAACCTGGCAAGCGGATCGCCGCCCTGAAGAACGTCAGCGTCAACGAGCCGGTGTTCATGGGCCACTTTCCGCACTACCCGGTCATGCCGGGCGTGCTGATCATCGAGGCGCTGGCGCAGGCGGCGGCGATCCTGTCGTTCGTCACCTTCGACAAGCGCTCCGACAAGGACTCCGTCTACTACTTCGCCGGCATCGACAACGCCCGCTTCAAGCGGCCGGTCGGCCCCGGCGACCAGCTGCGGCTGGAGGTCGAGCTGCTGCGCGAGATGCGCGGCATCGGCAAGTTCAGCGCGCGGGCGCTGGTCGACGGGCAGGTCGCTGCCGAGGCGGAGCTGCTTTGCGCCTACCGGAAGATACCGGCCACCGCGGAGGCAGGCGGCAACGCGATGCGCGTTGGCGAGTCCTGATGAGCCGCGTCCATCGCACGGCGCTGGTCGATTCCGGGGCCGAGCTGGCCGACGACGTCGAGGTCGGTCCGTACGCGGTCGTCGGCCCGCGGGTGCGCATCGGCAGCGGCTCGTCGATCGGCGCCCACGCGGTCATCGAGGGCCGGACGTCGATCGGCCGCAACAACCGCATCTTCCCGCACACCGCCATCGGCGGCGTGCCGCAGGACAAGAAGTACGCCGGCGAGGACACCGAGCTGGTCATCGGCGACGGCAACACGATCCGCGAGTTCTGCACCTTCAACACCGGCACCGCGCAGGGCGGCGGCATCACCCGCATCGGCTCCGACAACTGGATCATGGCCTACGCGCACATCGCGCACGACTGCCGCGTCGGCGACCACTGCATCCTCGCCAACGCCGTCACGCTCGGCGGCCACGTCGAACTCGGCGACTGGGTGATCCTCGGCGGGCTGACGGCGGTGCACCAGTTCGGCCGCGTCGGCAGCCACGCGATGGCCGGCGGCGGAACGATCCTGGTGCAGGACCTGCCGCCGTACGTGATCTGCAACGGCAACCCGGCCGCTGCGCACGGGCTGAACAGCGAGGGCCTGAAGCGCCGCGGCTTCTCCGCCGAAGCCATCGCGACGCTGCGCCGCGCCTACAAGGTGCTCTACAAGGAGGGACTGACGGCAGCGGCGGCGTGCGAGCAGCTGCTGCGGATGGCCGACGAGGTCCCGGCCTGCGCCGCCGACCTGCGCGCGCTCGCCGATTTCGTCGGTTCCTCGACGCGCGGCATCGTGCGCTGAGTTCGTCGTGCTCATCGGTTTCGTCGCCGGCGAGGCCTCGGGCGACCTGCTCGCCGCGCCGGTGATCGAAGCCCTGCGCGAGCGGCTGCCCGGCGCGCAGTGCGCGGGGATCGCCGGCGACAGGATGATCGAAGCGGGCGCCGCCGCCTG
>JBHJND010000365.1:0-3591 GCA_048497655.1 Caballeronia novacaledonica | reverse complement strand
CGGCACGCAGCATGCCGTCGTTGGAACCGTAGAACACCACCACGCCGGTGCTGCCGCCGTAGTCGATCACCGCCGGCCGCGAGTGCAGCACGTCGCCCTGGATCGAGGGCCGCACGGTCGTCGCCGGCGAGGTGTTCGGGCCGGCATCCTCGCCGTTCAAGCCGCCCGCGTTGTTGGCGCCGCGCACCCAGTTGATCAGGTCGTCCCGCTCCCAGCTCGCCACGTCCAGCGCGCCTGCGGTGATGGCGTTGTTGCCGGCGGAGAACTGCGCGGCGGCATCGACCGACAGTGCGGTGTTCGGCGCGCAGCCGACGCAGGTGTAGACGTTGCGCCCCGCCTGGCTGGTGGCCAGTGCCTCGCGCTGGCGCTGGCCGGCGCCGCCCTTCTCAGCCACCTCGCCGTCGGGCGAGTCGGAGGTCGGGTTGGCCGTGCCGCGCGGCGCGTTGACCCAGAACGTGCTCGGGCTCGTCCAGTAGCTCACCGCCGAGGGCTCGACGTAGCCGGTGACCGCGCTGATCGCCGCATTGCCTGCGGAGTCGACCAGCGACAGCACGTTGGCGACGTCGTCGAAGGCGAACTTGTACTGCTTCAGGTTGCCGTACCAGCGTGGCCGCATCAGCTCGTCCGGGCGGAACATGCCGATGAAGACCTGGTTCTTGTAGGTGCCCTGCGTGCTGACGCTGATCGGCAGCGCGGCCGAGGTGAAAACGGTGTTGGCCGACAGCACGCGGTCGAAGATCCTGTCGATCGCGTCGGCGATCGCGCCGGGTCCGAGCGCCGGGTAGAAGTACGAGGGCTGGCCGGCGCCGTTCTGGTAGCGCGGGCTGCCGCCGTAGCGTGCGACGTTGTCCAGGTAGGAGAAGAAGCCGTCGAACGGCGGCGTGGTCGAGTTGCGCGGGTCGCTGTTGGCGCCGATGACGCCGACCGCGAAGGTGGTGATGCTTTGCGTGCCATCGCGGTTGCTGAAGTCCTTGTTCAGCAGTTCGCGCGCGTATTCGTCGCCCCAGCTCTGGAACAGGTTGCGGGTCGAGTTGTTCACGCCGGCCGGCGCCGGGATCGCCGTGGTGTTGGTGGTGACCTGGCGCAGGAACGACAGTTCGGCGTCGACCACCTGCGTCTGCGTTCCCGGGTCACCATTGGAGACCAGGATGATGAAGTTGCGTCCGCAGGAGGCCGCCGCCGGGCTGTTGTAGCGGGTCGGCCCGGACAGGAAGGCGGTCGGGTCGAAGGTCGGCGTGTCCCGCCCGTACAGCGGCGCCTCGCCCTTGAACCAGAGGTAGGCCTCGTACATGCCGAGGCCGACCTGCGGCGCCGCGGCCGACGTGTCGGTGCCGCCGGTGCCGGTGATCGCCTTGATCTGCCGCTGCAGGTCGTTCTTGTTCGACGGCGTGACGGCGCTGAAGGCGATCCGCGGGTAGGCGCCGATCTTGCTCGAGCCTGAGTTGAACAGCATGACGCCGATGCGCGCCACCGGCTGGCCGCCGTTGGCCGCCGCCCGCGCCGCCAACCGCTCGACCACCGTCACCAGCGCGCACAGCTGGGCGCCGGACTTCTTCGACGAGTCGTAGCTAGGCAGCGTCGCACCGGTGTCGGGCCAGTTCGAGCAGCTGCCCCGGTTCGTCACGTCGGCGCCCCAGTTGGCCGAGTTGTCGATCAGGAACAGGATATTCGGCAGATCGCCGGCACCCGGCGGCAACGAATAGATGTCGATGTCCTCGGCCGGCGCGCGTCCCGGCGCGGCAAGCAGCACCGCCGCTCCCAGCAGCGCGAAGAATCGGCGCAGGATTGCGCAGTTCATCATGGCTCTCCCGTTTCCGTCACGTGCAGCTGTTGGCGGCGTCGATGCGGTCGGCGCGCACCCCCACGCCCTGGTTGACGGTCAGCGCCGAGCCGGTCACCGGGTCGGCGTAGGTCGCCGAGAGGCTCCACTCGCTGTCGGAGCACTGCGACTCGCCGCTCGCGCCCACCACGGCGCCGCCGCCGTTGATGACCAGCACCGAGCCAGCCGGCCCCGAGCCGCCGATGCAGCCGACGTCGCCGGCGCGTCGCTCGTCGAGCTCGGCCTGCGGCACGACGCGCAGCCGGTAGCACACCGGCATGCCGAGCGTGACGTTGAGGTCGTCGCCGCCATTGCCGTCGATGTCGACCCCGATCGGCGTGGCAGCGACCACTGCCGGCGTGCGCAGGAAGTCGACCGTGCTGATGGTCCGCTCGACGGCGAAATTGGTCGCGGCGAGCGCCTGCGCGCGGCTCTGCGCATTGCCGGCCAGCATCAGCTGCTGGCCGCTCAGGCGGTAGGCGGTCAGCACGACGAAGGCGACGATGACCAGGAACACCAGTGCCACCAGCGCCGAGGCGCCGCGCTGTGCACGAGGCAGTGAGGATCGGGTCATGGAAGCTCCCGCCAGCCGGCGACGTTGATCACGCGCACCAGCGTGGTGTGAATGTGCCGCTTGAAACCGTCACCGGCGGCCGCCAGCGTCCCGTTCAGGCCGAGGTCGAAGCTGATCGCGTCGACATGGCCGGCCACCGGGCTCTGGCTGCGGGCGATCAGGTACAGGCGCACGGCGACGACGTTCGACCAGTCGTTGTCGGCGCTGCCGGCGACGCCGCTCGGCGCAATGCGGTACACGTCGGGCAGGCTGTCGCCGTCGGTGTCGAAGCCGTATTCGAACTGCAGGTTCTCGATGCCATCGACCAGCGGCGTCAGCGCGATCGTCCCCTGCGGCGTCAGCTCCGCCCGCGTCAGCCGCGGCACCGTGCCGGCGCCGCAGTCCCCCGGGCACTCGACGAAATAGGTGCGCACCACCACCCGGCGGGCCGGCGCGGGGTCCGTGCAGTTGCGCAGGCGCAGGTCCATCGCCGCCGCCGAGCTGCCGACGACGAACGGCTTGCCGGCCGGATCGGCTCCGCAGGTCGAGACCTGCAGGTGGATGCCGGCCGGCAGGCTCGCCACCGGAACGGTGACGAAGTCGAGTCGGCGCAGCGTCAGCATCGAGGTGCCGGCGCGGCGGTCGCTGACGCAGCCCGGTGTGGCGTCGGCCGAGCCGATGCCGACCAGCGGCAGCGGCGCCGACGGCGGCGACGACGACCAGCCGAGCGAGGAAGGCGTCAAGGCGCACGGATCGGCAGCCTGCCAGGCGACGGTGTTCGACTGCATTTCGCCGAGGAAGCCGGCGGCGCGGATCTCGTCGGACAGCAGTTCGGCGGCGAAGGTCGCGTTGTCGAACATCTGGCCGGTGTTCTCGAGATTGCGCCGGTGGTCGCTGGCCGGCCCGAAGAACGACGTGATGATGGCCACCACGACCAGCCCGAGCGCCAGGCCGATCAGCAGCTCGAGCATCGACACGCCGCGCTGGCCAGCGGCTGTCGAACGGCCCGCCTCCGCGCCGTTCGGCGCAACGAAGCGAATGCAGCCGCCGCTCACGGCACCGGCCCCAGGTTGGCGATGCGCAGGGTGAACGAGTAGACGCGGCGCTTGGTTTCCTCGTCGAACTGGCCCTGCCCGCAGGCGTTCTCCGGCGCCGCCGTCGGCACCAGGCCTTGCCAGGCGACCGAAACGACATAGGAGCGGTCGATCGTCGTCCCGGC
>JBHJND010000364.1:0-4999 GCA_048497655.1 Caballeronia novacaledonica | reverse complement strand
GGCAACCCCAAGATCAACGTGCTCGACATCGAGCCGGTGGCGCAGATCGCGCACGCGCACGGCGTGCCGCTGATGGTCGACAACACGATGGCCTCGCCCTACCTGTGCCGGCCGTTCGACTTCGGTGCCGACATCGTCGTGCACTCGGTGACCAAGTACCTCGGCGGCCACGGCACCACCCTCGGCGGCGCGATCGTCGAGAGCGGCCGCTTCGACTGGGGCAACGGCAGGTTCGCCGACATGGTGCTGCCCTCGCGCGGCTACCACGGCGTGAAGTTCTGGGAGACCTTCGGCGATTTCGCCTACACCATGAAGGCGCGCATGGAGGTGCTGCGCATCAACGGCGCGGCGCTCGCGCCGCTGTCGGCGTTCCTGCTGCTGCAGGGCGTGGAGACGCTGCACCTGCGCATGGAGCGGCACTGCACCAACGCCCGGCGGGTGGCGCAGTTCCTGCTCGCCCACCCGCAGGTGGCGTGGGTCAACTGGCCGGGGCTGCCGTCGAGTCCGTACTACGCGCTGGCGAAGAAGTACCTGCGGCCGGTGGACGGCGAGCCGGGCGCCGCCGGCGTGATGACCTTCGGCATCAAGGGCGGCGCGGCGGCCGGCGAGAAGTTCATCGACAGCGTGCAGTTCCTGTCGCACCTGGCCAATATCGGCGACGCCAAGTCGCTGGTGATCCACCCGGCGTCGACCACCCACCGGCAGCTATCCGAGGAGGATCAGCTGACCGCCGGCGTGTCGCCCGACATGATCCGGCTGTCGGTCGGCGTCGAGTCGATCGACGACATCCTGTGGGACCTCGATCAGGCGCTGCGCAAGGCGGCGGACTGATCGTCGCCCATCGCGCCGCGGCCGAGCCAGCGCGCAACGCAGGCACGCGCCAGCGCCCGATTCGAATCGACGCAGCGTTCGCGCAGTGCCGAGCCGGTCGCATCGAGGGCCACCGGCGTCTCGGTGCAGGCGAGGATGACCGCCGCAGCGCCGCGGTCCAGCAGCGCCTGCACCGCCGGCGCCAGCAGCTCACCGCCCTGAATCGACCGGCCCTGCTTCACCATCCGGATCGACGGCAGGATTGCGCCTGCCATCTCTTCTTCGGTCGGCAGCAGCAGCGCATAGCCGGCCGCCTTCAGCAGCGTGTCGAAGATGCCGCCAGCCAGCGTCGCCCGCGTGCCGATCAGGCCGATGCGGCTGCCCGGCGCTGCGGCCCGCCGCGCGGCATCGCAGCTCGCCTCGACGATGCTGACGAACGGCACCGGGCAGTCGCGAGCGAGGTCGTCGTACCAGTAGTGCGCGGTGTTGCACGGCATCGCCAGCATGGTCGCCCCGGCCGCAAGGAGCTTGTCGCGGACCGCCAGCAGCGCCGGCAGCGGCGAGGGACCATGGTCGAGGATCGCCGCCGGCCGGCCCGGCAGGCGCGGGTCGGAGACGATCAGCGTCGGGATGTGTTCCTCGTCGCAGGATGCCGGCGTCTCCTCGACCAACTTGGCGAAGAAATCCGCGGTCGCCGCCGGCCCCATGCCGCCGATCACGCCGAGCATCGCGCCGCCCTAGGCGGGGAAGGCGTGCAGGTAGCCGTAAAGGCCGACAGCGCCGCCGGTATGGAGGAAGACGACGTTCTGGCCCTTGCGCAGCTGCCCCTTGCGGACGAGGTCGATCAGGCCGGCCATCGCCTTACCCGAGTAAACGGGGTCGAGCAGGATGCCTTCGCTGCGCGCCACCATGGTCACCGCCTCGACCATGCCCGGCGTGGGCACTCCGTAGCCTTCGCCGACGTAGTCGCAGTTGGCAACCACCGTTTCGCGCTTCACCGCGCCGGTCACGCCGAGCAGTTCGGCCGTCTGCGCGGCCAGCTGGAAGACCTTCTCTTCCTGCGCCGCTTGCGGCGCGCGCACGCCGATGCCGAGCACCGGGATCGCGGCGCGCGCACCCTCGAGGCCGGCCACCAGCCCGGCCTGGGTGCCGGCGCTGCCGGTGGCGGTCACCAGCGTGTCGATCGCCAGGCCGGCGTTGTTCGCCTGCTCGGCCAGTTCCAGCGCGCAGGTCACGTAGCCGAGCGCACCGATCGCGTTCGAGCCACCGCCGGGAATGACGTAGGGCTGCCGGCCCTCCGCGCGCAGCCGCGCGGCCAGCTGCGCCATCGCCTCGTCCATGTTGGTGCCGGCCGCCGCTTCGGAAAGCTGCGCGCCGAACAGCCGGTCGAGGAAGACGTTGCCCGAGCGGCGATAGTCATCGTGCCGGTAGCCGGTGCGGTCCTCGAGAATCAGGTGGCAATGCAGGCCGAGCCTCGCTGCGATCGCCGCCGTCTGCCGCGCGTGGTTCGACTGCGTCGCACCCTGCGTGATCACCGTGTCGGCGCCTTTGGCCAGCGCGTCGCCCATCAGGTACTCGAGCTTGCGCGTCTTGTTGCCGCCGGTGGCCAGCCCGGTGCAGTCGTCGCGCTTGATCCACAGGTTCGGCCCGCCGAGCAGCGCCGTCAGGCGGGTCATCGGCTCCAGCGGCGTCGGCGCGTGGGTGATGCGGATGCGGGCAAAGCGGGCGAGCTTCATCGCGGTGTCTCCGGCGGCAGCGGTCCGTCACCCGGCGGGCACGCGGCCACGCCGGCGCCCTTCAGCGCTTGCGCCCGCCGAGCAGCGCCGCCACCTTGGCGGGCTTCCTGCCGTCGTCGACCTTGGCCGGCTCCTCGCCGGTCGCGGCGCCTTCGGCATCGCCGGCGGCAGCAGGCGGCTCGTAAGGCTTGCTGAAGAACTCGTCGACCGGCGCCGGCGGACGAGCCGGCGCGCCGTGCGCCTGGCTGCGCGGCGGCGAACGATCGCGATGGTCGCGATCGCGGTCCCGCTCTCTCCCGCGCTCCGATCGCTCGCCGCGCTCAGGTCGGTCGCCGCGCTCGGGTCGGTCGCCGCGCAACGGTCGGCGCACCTCGATCGGCTTGACTTCGATGGTGCGCTTGATCAGTCGCTCGATGCCGGCCACCGCCCGGTCCTCGGACCCGGTGGCGATGGTCATCGCCAGGCCGGAGGCGCCGGCGCGGCCGGTGCGGCCGATCCGGTGCACGTAGTCCTCCGGCGCGTACGGCACGTCGTAGTTGATCACCGCCGGCAGCTCGACGATGTCGAGGCCGCGCGCCGCCACGTCGGTGGCCACCAGCACGTCGATCGCGCCCTGCTTGAAACCCTCCAGGGCCTTGGTCCGCTCGTCCTGCGACTTGTCGCCGTGGATGGCGTCGGCATTGATGCCCTGCTTCTGCAGTTCGCGCGCCAGCCGCCGGCAGCCGATCTTGGTGTTGACGAACACCAGCACCTGCTTCAGTTCGCGGCTGCGCAGCAGCTCGAGCAGCGCGCCGGTCTTCTCCGACTCGTGCACGCGGTAAAGCTCCTGCTGCACGTTCTCGGCGGTGGCGTTGCGCTGCGCGACCTCCAGCAGCAGCGGGTCGCGCAGGAAATTGGCGGCGAGCTTCTTGATCTCCTCGGAAAAGGTGGCCGAGAACATCAGGCTCTGCCGTTGCCTTGGCAGCAGGTTGAGGATGCGCGAGATGTCGGGCAGGAACCCCATGTCGAGCATGCGGTCGGCCTCGTCGAGCACGACCACCTGGACCTGCGACAGCGACGTGTTCTTCGACTGCAGGTGATCGAGCAGGCGGCCCGGCGTCGCGACGATGATCTCGACGCCGGCACGCAGCGCCTGTGTCTGCGGATCCATGTCGACACCGCCGTACACCGTCGCGCAGCGCAGCGGCGTGCCGGCGATGTACATCTTGACGTTCTCCGCGACCTGCTCGGCCAGCTCGCGCGTCGGCGCCAGGATCAGCGCCCGCACCGGGTGGCGCGCCGGCGACATGCTGGCACTGGACTGCGGCAGCAGCCGATGGATGATCGGCAGCGCGAAGCCGGCCGTCTTGCCGGTGCCCGTCTGCGCCGCGCCCATCACGTCGCGGCCCTGCATCACGATCGGAATCGCCTTGCTCTGGATCGGCGTGGGCGTCGAGTAGCCCATGCTCTTCACCGCGGCGACGATGCGCGGGTCCAGGCCGAAATGGTCGAAGTCGTGGTGGTGGGACATCCGCTAGCGGCCGCCGATCGAGGCGAGACCGCGGTCTGAAGTCTGGTTGGTGGGCCCCCCGGGAGTCGAACCCGGCACCAACGGATTATGAGTCCGCTGCTCTAACCAGGCATGAGCTAGAGGCCCTGAGGCTGAATCCGGCACCGTGTTCCCGCGGCCGACTATTCGAGGAAGCTCTTCAGCTTGTCCGACCGGCTCGGGTGGCGCAGCTTGCGCAGCGCCTTGGCCTCGATCTGGCGGATCCGCTCGCGGGTGACGTCGAACTGCTTGCCGACCTCCTCCAGCGTGTGGTCGGTCGACATCTCGATGCCGAAGCGCATGCGCAGCACCTTGGCTTCGCGCGGGGTCAGCGAATCGAGCACGTCCTTGGTCACCCCCGACAGGCTCGAGTACTGCGCCGCATCGGTCGGCGCCACCGTGGTGGTGTCCTCGATGAAATCGCCCAGGTGCGAGTCGTCGTCGTCGCCGATCGGCGTCTCCATGGAGATCGGCTCCTTGGCGATCTTCATGATCTTGCGGATCTTGTCCTCCGGCATTTCCATCTTCAGGGCGGGCGTGGCCGGGTCCGGCTCCTGGCCGGTCTCCTGCAGCATCTGCCGGCTGATCCGGTTCATCTTGTTGATCGTCTCGATCATGTGCACCGGGATACGGATGGTGCGCGCCTGGTCGGCGATCGAGCGGGTGATCGCCTGCCGGATCCACCAGGTGGCGTAGGTGGAGAACTTGTAGCCGCGGCGGTACTCGAACTTGTCGACCGCCTTCATCAGGCCGATGTTGCCTTCCTGGATCAGGTCGAGGAACTGCAGGCCGCGGTTGGTGTACTTCTTGGCGATCGAGATCACCAGCCGCAGGTTGGCCTCGGTCATCTCGCGCTTGGCCTTGCGCGCCTTCGCCTCGCCGGTGGCCATCTGCTTGTAGACCTCGCGCAGGTCTCTGAGGGGCA
>JBHJND010000363.1:0-2886 GCA_048497655.1 Caballeronia novacaledonica | reverse complement strand
CAGGTCGCGCGGCGGCGTCCCACAGCCGCTCGACGTAGTGCACGTAGGGCACGTAGGCCTGCACGTAGCGCCGGCCCGCCGCCACGTCGTTGGCGTCGAAGCGGACCAGGCTGTGCGCGTTGTGATACTGCTCGTGCAGGCCCTTGCGCACGGCCTCGACCAGCAGGTTCTCCAGCGACTCCGGCGAGCCGGAGGCCAGCGCCTGGTCGGCTGCCGGGATCGCCGCGCCGAGATCACGGCCGGCGGGCTGCAGGCCGGTGTAGGGCGCACCCTCGGCGGCGCGGTGGATCCGCACCACGGTCTCGAAGAAGTAGTGGTCGGCGAGCTGCTTTGCCTCCGGCCCCAGCTTGCGCACGGCCGAGGCATGCTCGAAGGCGTGGCGGATCGCCGGCTCGTCCTCGGCGCGGACCCACGGCAGCACCAGATTGACGCTGCCATCTTCCAGCGACTGCCTTGCCGTCGTCACCACCGGCCCGTCGATGCCGTCACAGTGGGCCATCGCCGGGGCGGGCAAGAGCAGGGCGCCGGCGATCAGCGAAGCGACGACGGCGGTGGGGCGGAAGTGCTTCATCGGTTCTCTCCTTCGTGGATGTGGCATGAGTGGTGACCGGCGTCAGGCGACGACGGCCGGCTCGTCGGTGCGGGCCAGTTGGCGCCGGACGAGTTCGCCGACGAGGATCGCCGCCGGATACATGACCTGCTCCTCGGTCGCGGCGTGCAGCTTCAGGGCCTGCGCGAAGGCGATGACGTCGTCGCGGCCGGCGCGCCGTGCCGCGTCCTCGAGCCGCTCGAGCGCGGCGACGATCGACCGGTGCTCGGCCAGCATCGCCGGCAGCTCGGCGCGCAGCCGGTCCGTCAGGCTCAACACGGCGGCCATGCCGGGGTCGAACCGGCCGGCGGCCAGCTTCTCCAGCAGGCCGAGCGGCGGCAGCGCAATCTCGTCTTCCTTGACGAAGTGCGGGTGCATCAGCCGCGCCAGGTGGCGTGCGGCCTCGCCGACGTCGTCTTCCGCTTGCGTGAGGCGGCGCAGCTCGGCGTGCAACTGCTCGTGTTCCTGCCGTAGCGGCAGCGGGATCTCGTAGGTCATCGCTTCCTCCTGTTTCGCTCCAGGCCTTCATTGCCTGTCTGAACGAATGGAGTCCGGCGGGGCGCGCGCGTTCCGGCCGGTCGCCGCGGCCTTAACAACTGTCAAGAAATCGACGGCGTGCGCCGGCGGATCACTCGCCGATCAGGTGCAGCACCACCTGCCGGCGGTGCCCCCGCAGCCGGTGCTCGTAGAGATAGATGCCCTGCCAGGTGCCCAGCGCCAGCCGGCCGTCGAGCAGCGGCACCGAAAGCTGGGTGGCGGTCAGCGCGCTGCGCACGTGCGCCGGCATGTCGTCCGGCCCTTCCGCGTCGTGCTCGAACAGCCGGTCGCCGTCGGGTACCAGGCGGGCGAAGAAGCGCTCGAGGTCGCGCTGCACCCCGGGGTCTGCGTTCTCCTGGATCAAGAGACTCGCCGAGGTGTGGCGGACGAACACCGTCAGCAGGCCGTCGGTCATGCCGCCGGCGCCCACCCAGTCGGCGATCCGCCGCGTGATCTCGGTGAGGCCGCGGCCGCGCGTGTCGACGGCGAGCGTCGTGTGCGCCTGGCGCATCACCGTCGGCCGGCGGGAAGGCGTCAGACGTTCAGCGAGTGGCCGAGCGCGCGCATTGCCGCTTCCTGCACCGCCTCGCCGAGCGTCGGGTGCGCGTGGATCGTGCCGGCAACATCTTCCAGCCGCGCCCCCATCTCGATCGACTGCGCGAAGGCGGCGGCCAGTTCGGACACCTCGGCGCCGACGGCCTGCCAGCCGACGATCAGGTGGTTGTCGCGGCGGGCAACCACGCGCACGAAGCCTTCGCCGCCTTCGAGCGTCAGCGCGCGGCCGTTGGCCGAGAACGGGAAGTGCGCGTGGATGCAGTCGAGCCCCGCCTTCTCGGCTTCCGCCGGCGAGTGGCCGACCGTGACGACTTCCGGATCGGTGAACACCACCGCCGGGATCGCCGCCGGCTCGAAGCGCCGCTTCGCCCCGCCGATGATCTCGGCCACCATCTCGCCCTGCGCGCTGGCGCGGTGCGCCAGCATCGGCTCGCCGGTCGCGTCGCCGATCGCCCACACGTTGCGCATCGAGGTGCGGCACTGGTTGTCGACCTTGATGAAGCGGCCTTCCATGTCCAGTTGCAGCCGCTCCAGCCCCCATCCCTCGGTGCGCGGCCGGCGGCCGATCGCCACCAGCACCCGGTCGGCGGCGATCTCGCGCTCCGCGCCTTTCTCGTCGCGCAGCCGCACCGCGTCGCCGGCCTCGTTCAGGCCGAGCACGGTCGAGCGCAGGTGCACGGTCACGCCGAGGCGGCGCAGCGACGCCGCCACCGGGCGGGCCAGCTCGGCGTCGAACGCCGGCAGTACCTGCGGCAGCATCTCGACCACGGTGACCTCGGCGCCGAGCTTGCGATAGGCGATGCCGAGCTCGAGCCCGATGTAGCCGGCACCGACCACGAGCAACCTTTCCGGGATGGCCGCCGGCGACAGCGCCTCGGTCGACGAGATCACCCGCCCGCCGAAGGGCAGCGACGGCAGCGCCGCCGGCACCGAACCCGGCGCCAGCAGCAGGTGCTCGCAGCTGATGCGCCGCGTCTGCATGCCGCCGGGGCGCTGGCCGCGCACGTCGACCGTCTTGCCGTCGACGATCTCGGCCCAGCCGTCGATCACCTCGGCGCCGTGCTTGCGCAGCAGCGTCGCCACGCCGCCGGCCAGCCGACGCACGACGCCGTCCTTCCAGCGGATCGCCTGCGCCGTGTCGAGGCTCGGCTGGCTCACGCGGATGCCGAGCGCATTGTCGGTTGCGTACCGCTGCGCCTTGTCGA
>JBHJND010000362.1:0-9130 GCA_048497655.1 Caballeronia novacaledonica | reverse complement strand
GGCTACGTGAAGAAGGCGGTGGCGCTGGCCAACCGCGACCTCGGCGTGCTCGAGCCGAAGATCGCCAACGCGATCGCTGCCGCCTGCGACCGGCTGATCGCGGGCGAGTTCCGCGAGCAGTTCATCACCGACTTCATCCAGGGCGGCGCCGGCACCTCGACCAACATGAACGCCAACGAGGTGATCGCCAACATCGCGCTGGAGGCGATGGGCCACCGGAAGGGCGAATACCAGCACTGCAACCCCAACGACCACGTGAACTTCGGCCAGTCGACCAACGACGTCTACCCGACCGCGTTCCGCCTCGGCCTGATCCTGCGCCTGGCGAAGTACATGGAGGCGCTGCAGAAGCTGGCCGACTCCTTCCGCGCAAAGGCGCGGGAGTTCGACAAGGTGCTGAAGATGGGCCGCACGCACCTGCAGGACGCGGTGCCGATGTCGCTCGGCGCCGAGTTCAACGGCTGGGGCACGACGATCGACGAGGAGGTGCAGCGGATCGCCGAGGTGCGCAAGCTGCTGCACGAGATCAACCTCGGTGCCACCGCGATCGGCACCACCGTCACCGCCGCGCCGGGCTACCCGGAACTGGCGACGAAGTACCTGTCGGAACTCACCGGCGAGAAGTTCATCCTCGCCGGCGACCTGATCGAGGCCACCTCCGACACCGGCGCCTACGTGCTGCTGTCGGGCGTGCTGAAGCGCACCTCGGCCAAGCTGACCAAGATCTGCAACGACATCCGCATGCTGGCCAGCGGGCCGCGCTGCGGCTTCAACGAGATCAACCTGCCGCAGATGCAGCCGGGCTCCTCGATCATGCCCGGCAAGGTCAATCCGGTGATCCCGGAGGTGGTCAACCAGACCGGCTTCCTCGTCATCGGGCTCGACCTGACGGTGACGCTGGCGGCCTCGGCCGGGCAGCTGCAGCTGAACGTGATGGAGCCGGTGATCACCTTCGCGCTGTTCTCCTCGATCTCGACCATGGAGCGCGCGGTCGACAGCCTGCGCCTGCACTGCGTGCAGGGGATCACCGCCAACGCCGAGCGGACCAAGCAGATGGTGCTCAATTCGCTCGGCATCGTCACCGTGCTGAAGCCCTCGCTCGGCTACAAGCAGTGCGCCGAGATCGCCCGCGAGGGCTACGAGAGCGGCATGAGCCTGCACGAGATCGTGGTCAAGGAGCGCAAGCTGCTGACACAGGAGAAGTGGGACGAGGTGTTCTCGTTCGAGAACCTGATCAGCCCGAAATTCGAGCAGTAGCGCCCGCCGGGCCCCGCCGGTTCCAGGGTGCCCGGTCGCGGTGAGTTGGACCTGCGACGCGGGAGGCAAGGATGAAAGCAGGAAGATGGGCAAGTCTGGCGCTGCTGGCGCTGGCCTGCGGCGGCGCGCTGGCGCAGCAGGGTCGCACGTTCTACGGAATCATCGACGTCGGCGTGCAGTGGAACAAGCAGTACGCGTCGGCGACTGGCCAGCAGGCAAGCCTGTGGAGCATCGACAGCGGCTACCAGTCCGGCAGCCGCTTCGGCCTGCGCGGCTCCGAGCCGCTCGGCGGCACGTTCGCCGCCATCTACCAGCTGGAAGGCGGCTTCGACGCCAGCACCGGCCAGAGCACGCAGGGCGGCACGCTGTTCGGCCGCCAGGCGTGGGCCGGCCTGCAGGGCAGGCTCGGACAGCTGGTGGCGGGGCGGCTCGCAACGCCGTCATCGGGCGCCGGCTCGTTCGACATGTGGGCACCGATCGACCCGTTCGCCGCCGGCTTCGGCGTCAACCAGAGCGGCTCGACCTTCGTCGCCGCCAATGCGCTGCGCGAGGACAACGCGGTGCTGTACGTCACGCCGCTGCTCGACCGCGTCAAGGGTGCCGCCGGCTACTCGTTCAACCGCGGCGGATCGGAGACCGCGCCGCAGGACAGCAACAGCAGCGCGACGACGCTGGCCGCCTCGTACAGCGCCGGCGCCGTCTACGCGGTGGTGACCTACGACATCCTCGGCTACCCCGCGGGCGGATCGGCGAGCGCCAATGCCGGCTACCCGGACGAGAAGCTGTTCCAGATCGGCGCCACGCTCGACCTGAAGGTGGTCAAGCTGCACGGCGCGTGGGCCGACCAGTCCAACATCAGCGCGGTGCGCGCCGGCGTGTCGATCGCGCCGCCCGCCGGCGTCGTCGCCTACGACAACCAGGCGTGGATGGCCGGCGTGTCGATGCCGGTCGGGCGCGGCCTGCTGATGGCCTCCTATCAGTACGCCAACGCCAGCAATCTCGGCTACATCGGCGCCGGCGGCCCGGCGAACTTCGAGCCCGACTACACGGTGTGGGGGCTGGCGTACACGTACACGATGTCGAAGCAGACCAACCTCTACCTCGGCTACGGGCAGGTGTCGGCCAAGGGCACGCTCGATCCGACGCAGGTCGACCGGCAGCAGGCGGCGTTCGGCCTGCGCCATCTTTTCTAGCGGGCAGGAGGGGATCCCGATACCCGCCGCTCGGCCTGCGCCGGGGCGCAGGCAGCGCGGCCGCAATGGAGCACTGAGATGACGCTATCGATCGTTCTGCAATTCGTAGTCGTGCTGGCGGCGATCTGGATGGGCTCGCGCTACAGCGGCGTGGGCCTCGGCCTGTGGGGCGCGGTCGGCCTGCTGATCCTGGTGGTCGCCTTCGGCGTGAACCCGACCTCGCCGCCGATCGACGTGATGCTGATCATCCTGGCGGTGATCATGGCCGCCAGCGTGATGGACGCTGCCGGCGGCATCGACTTCCTGGTGCGGATCGCCGAGCGGATCATCCGCGCCAATCCGAAGTACGTGACGATCGTCGCGCCGCTGACGACGTGGAGCTTCACGTTCGTCGCGGGAACGGGCCACATCGTCTACCCGCTGCTGCCGGTGATCTACGAGACCGCGCACCAGAGCGGCATCCGGCCCGAGCGGCCGATGGCGGTGGCCACCATCGCCTCGCAGCAGGCGATCACTGCCAGCCCGGTCGCCGCCGCCACCGCGGCGATGATCGGCCTGTTCTCCGAGAAAGGCCTGACCGAGTGGGGCCTGCCCGAGATCCTGATGGTGTGCGTGCCGGCGACGCTGACCGGCGTGATCGCCGCGGCGATCGTCTCGATGTTCCTCGGCAAGGATCTGAAGGACGACCCCGAGTACCAGGCGCGCCTGAAGGCCGGCGAGATCCCGGCGCCGAAATCGGCCGAGAACCGCCCGCCGCTGAAGGCCTCGGCGAAGCACTCCGCCTACCTCTTCCTGCTCGGCGTTGGACTGGTGGTGCTGTTCGGCTTCTTCCCCGAACTGCGCCGGCTGCCGGGGGCCAAGGCGCCGCTCGCCATGCCGCTGGTGATCGAGATCGTGATGATGTCGGTGGCCGCGATCATGCTGGCGGTGACCAAGGTGCACGTCGACGAGATTCCCAAGACCGCGACGCTGCGCGCCGGCGTGGTGGCGGTGATCGGCATCTTCGGCCTGGCCTGGCTCGGCGACAGCTTCATCGCCGCCCACCAGAGCGTGATCGTGCCGGCGATCGGCAAGTGGGCCGAGCAGGCGCCGTGGACCTTCGCCTTCGGGCTGTTCTTCGCCTCGGTGCTGCTTTACAGCCAGGCGGCGACCACCCGTGCGCTGATGCCGCTGGGCATCGCGCTCGGCATCCCGCCGCAGTTCCTGATCGCCATGTTCCCGTCGGTCAACGGCTACTTCTTCATCCCGACCTACGGCTCGCTGATCGCGGCGATCAACTTCGACCTTTCCGGCACGACCAGGATCGGCAAGTACGTGCTGAACCACTCGTTCATGATCCCGGGCCTGGTCGCGACCTCGGTGGCGGTGATCACCGGCCTCGCCCTCGCCAGGATCATTTTCTGAGCATCGGGTAGACGGCCCGCCGCACGGCGGCGGGCCGTATGCCGTACGGGCCGCCACAACAGGACCACAACAAGGCAATAGGCCGCCATGGGCGCAGGAGCGGGCAGCGGTTCCAAGGGCTCCAGGCTCGCGACGTGGATCTTCGTCGCGGCAGTGGCCGGCGTGCTGGGCGGCTGGGCGGGCAACGCCCTGTCGCCTGACGCGGCGACGGCGGCCGCCGTCGCAGGCTACTTCTCGATCCTGTCGGACGTCTTCCTGCGGCTGATCAAGATGATCATCGCGCCGCTGGTGTTCGCCACCGTGGTGGCGGGCATCGCCGGCATGGGCGACTCGAAGGCAGTCGGCCGCATCGGCGGCAAGGCGCTGCTGTGGTTCATCACCGCCTCGTTGGCGTCGCTGCTGCTCGGCATGTTCTTCGCCAATCTGCTGCAGCCGGGCGCCAATCTCGCGCTGCCGCTGCCGGACAAGGACGCCGCGACCAATCTCAGGACCGGCGGGCTGAACCTGCGCGAATTCATCGCCCACGTGTTCCCGGCCAGTTTCTTCCAGGCGATGGCGACCAACGAGATCCTGCAGATCCTCGTCTTCTCCTGCTTCTTCGGCTTCGCCATTGCCTCGCTGAACAGTGCCCCGGCGAAGACCGTCACCGCCTTCATCACCGAGCTGGTGCCGGTGATGCTGAAGGTCACCGACTTCGTGATGTGGTTCGCGCCCGCCGGCGTGTTCGGCGCGGTGGCCGCGGCGATCACCGTGCAGGGCCTCGGCGTGCTGGTCACCTACGGCAAGTTCATCGGCTCGTTCTACGGCGCGCTGCTGGTGCTGTGGGCATTGCTGATCGCCGCCGGCTTCGTCTTTCTCGGGCCGCGGGTGCTGCACCTGATGGGGCTGGTCAAGGAGCCGTTGCTGGTCGCCTTCACCACCGCCAGCAGCGAGGCGGCGTATCCGAAGCTGATGGAGAAGCTGCACCGCTTCGGCGTCAACGACCGCGTCACCTCGTTCGTGCTGCCGCTGGGCTACTCGTTCAACCTCGACGGCTCGATGCTGTACCAGTCCTTCGCCGCGCTGTTCATCGCCCAGGCCTACGGCATCGAGATGTCGTTCGGCCAGCAGCTGGCCCTGCTGCTGGTGATGATGGTCTCCAGCAAGGGCGTGGCCGGCGTGCCGCGCGCCTCGCTGGTGGTGGTGGCGGCCGTGCTGCCGACCTTCGGCCTGCCGGAGGCGGGGCTGCTGCTGATCATGGGCATCGACCAGTTCCTCGACATGGGGCGCACGGCGACCAACGTGATCGGCAACTCGATCGCCACCTCGGTGGTGGCGAAGTGGGAAGGCCAGCTCGGCGAGCCGCTGGCCGATGGTGACGAGGTCGCGCCCGCCGGGCATGCCGCGGCCAAGGCCTGAGCGACCCATGGCAGCGATGTGCGGATCCGGGCCAGCGGCGCTGCTGCGGGCGCTCTGCCTCGGCTGCGCCGCGCTGCTGCTGCCGGTTGCCGCGTCGGCGCAGTACATCAGCGAACGCGAGGCGAAGCCGCTCACCGGTGCGCTGAAGCGGATCAAGGACGCCGGCGTGGTCCGCATCGGCTACCGCCAGGCGGCGATTCCGTTTTCCTACGAAGGACCCGACGGCCGGCCCTACGGCTACTCGATCGACCTGTGCCACGAGATCGTCGAGGACATCGCCGAGGCGGCAGGCAGCGCGATGCTCATCGTGCAGTACCGGCGCGTGACGCCGGCCGACCGCATCGCGCAGGTCGTCGACGGGCAGATCGACCTCGAATGCGGCGCCACGACCAACACCGCCGAGCGCCGCAAGCACGCGGCGTTCTCGCCATTGATCTTCGTCGCCGGCACGCGGCTGCTGGTCAGGCACGGCAGCCCGCTGCGCTCGGCGCGCGACCTTCCGGGTCGCAAGGTCGCCGTGGTCCGCGGCACCACCAACGAGGAGGCGATGCGCCACCTGGCCACGACGATCGCCCGCGGCGCGACCGTGCTGGTCGCCGAAGACCATGCGCAGGCGCTGTCGATGCTTGCCGCCGGCGAGGCCGACGCCTTCGCTGCCGACGACATCCTGCTCACCGGCTACATCGCCGAGAAGGGCTTGCGCGGCCAGTACTCAGTGGTCGGCGAACTGCTGTCGTACGAGCCCTACGGAATCATGTTCGCTCGCGACGATCCATCGCTGGCCGCGGCCGTCGATGCGGCGTTCCGGCGGCTGGCCGCGTCACGCGAACTGCGCTGGATCTACAACAAGTGGTTCCTGCGCCCCCTGCCGTCGGGCATCCGGCTCGGGCTGCCGATGAGCGCCGAGCTGCAGCGCTCGTTCGAGGTGCTGGGGCTGCCGCCCGAATAGCCCGATCGGGCACCGGCCATCGGCGATGAACCCGGTCAGCACACTGCAGCAGCGCGTTCGCCGGATCGGCCTGCTGGCCGGGCCGCTGCTGGCCGCCCTGCTCTATTTCACCCTGCCGACGGAGTTCCGCGCCGCCGACGGCGCGACCGTGCCCTTCACGCATGCCGGTCGCGCGACGCTGGCCATGATGGCGTGGATGGCCACCTGGTGGATGACCGAGGCGGTCGAGATCGAGGTCACCGCGCTGCTGCCGATCGCCCTGTTTCCGCTGGCCGGCATCATGCCGCTGGGCAAGACGACGGCCAATTACGGCGCCGACGTGATCTATCTCTTCTTCGGCGGCTTCGTGCTGGCGCTGGCGATCGCCCGCTGGGGGCTGGACCGCCGCATCGCCTTCCTGACCCTGCGCGTCGTCGGCACGCGGCCGAAGGCGATCGTCGCCGGCACGATGGGCGCCACCGCCTTCATCAGCATGTGGGTGTCGAACACCGCCACCGCGGCGATGATGGTGCCGATCGTGCTGTCGGTGGTCGACGTGGCCCTGCGCCGGCGCACCGGCAAGACGCTGGCCGAACTCGGCGGCATTCCCGAAGACGACCGCGACCTGCGCAACTTCGCGCTCTCCGCCCTGCTCGGGGTGGCTTACGCGGCCTCGATCGGCGGCCTGGGCACGATCATCGGCTCGCCGCCCAACGGCATCCTGGTCCGCTTCGTCGAGCAGACGGCCGGCATCAAGTTCACCTTCGTCGAGTGGATGCTGATCGGCGTGCCGGCGATGCTGACCTTCCTGCCGCTGGCCTGGCTGCTCAACACGACGGTGCTGTTCCCCTCGCGCATGGGCGAGATCGAAGGCGGCCGCGAGTACGTGCGGCAGGAGTGGGCGAAGCTCGGGCCGCTGAACCGCGGCGAGCGCGCCACGCTCGCGGTGTTCGTCGCCACCGTGCTCGCCTGGATGACCTCGCCGCTGCTCGAAGGCTGGCAGGTCTACGGGGTGGCGCCGCTGGCGCACCTGTCGGATGCCGGCATCGCGGTTGCCGCGGCGATCGCGCTGTTCCTGATCCCGGTCGACCGCGCCAGGGGCGAGTACGCGATGGACTGGGCCACGGCGTCGAAGCTGCGGTGGGGCGTGCTGATCCTGTTCGGCGGAGGACTGGCGCTCGCCGCCGCGACCGAGGCCAACGGCGTGCCAGCGTTCATCGGGAGCCTGGCCGCCGGCTTCGCCGGCTGGCCGTTCTGGGCAATCCTGCTGGCGATCATCGCCATCATGGTGTTCATGTCCGAGCTGACCTCGAACACCGCGCAGGTCGCCACCATGCTGCCGATCCTCGCCGCGCTCGGGCCGGTGCTCGGCGTGCCGGCCGGCGTGCTGCTGGTGCCGGCGACGATCGCCGCCAGTTGCGCCTTCATGATGCCGGTGGGCACGCCGCCGAACGCGATCGTCTTCGGCACCGGGCTGGTGCGCATGCCGCAGATGATCAAGGCCGGCTTCTGGCTCAACCTCACCGGCATCGTGCTGATCTTCGCGCTCACCTACCTGGTGTTCATGCCGGTGCTGAGCGCGCTGCGCTGAAGCGCCGGTCGAGTCGACCACTCGCTGGCCAACCGCGAGACCGAGCCGGCGGGAGACCGGCGCCGCGCCGGAGCGGCTTGACCTGCCACAACACCGGCCGGCGCATTGCGCGCAATGTCGGGCTCCAGTGGGGCTGCCTGGCGGACGGGGGCCCGAACCTAATGGGGGCGGGACCATGAACGCCTCGTCGACGGTGACCCGGCGGACGCTTGCCGCTGCAGCCTCTTTGGCGATGCTGGCCGTGTGCTCTGCCGGACTGGCTGCGGACGCGGTCCCCGCCGCCGCGCCGGCGATGGCTCCCCGCATTGGGCTCGCGCTGTCCGGTGGCGGCGCGCGCGGCATCGCGCACGTCGGCGTGCTCAAGGTGCTGGAGGAAATGCGGGTGCCGATCCACTGCGTCACCGGCACCAGCATGGGGGCGATCGTCGGCGGAACCTTCGCCGCCGGAAGGTCGCCGGCCGAGATGGAGAAGCTCGTCCTTGCGGCCGACTGGGAGGCGATCTTCCGCGATCAGCCGCCGCGCAAGGAGATTGCCGTCCGGCGCAAGGTCGACGACTACAAGACGCTGTTCGCCCTCGAATTCGGCGTGACGGACGACGGGCTGGCGCTGCCCAAGGGCGTGATTGCAGGCGTCTCGATCGAGGCGTTCTTCCGCGTGCTGGCGACACCGGCCTTCGGCATCACTGACTTCGGAAAGCTGCCGATCCCGTTCCGGGCCATGGCCACCGACATCGAGACCGGCGAGTCGGTGGTTCTCGACCACGGCAGCATCGCCCAGGCAATGCGCGCCAGCATGTCGGTTCCGGGGGCGATCTCGCCGGTGGAGATCGACGGGCGGCTGCTGGTCGACGGCGGTATCGCCAACAACCTGCCGATCGACGAGGCGCGCAGGCTGTGCGCCGACGTCGTCATCGCCGTCAACATCTCCACGCCGCCTCTGAAGCGCGACGAAATCACCTCGGCGCTGTCCGTCGTCGGGCAACTCGTCAATTTCCTCGGCAAGCAGACGGTCGACGAGCAGCTCAGGCGCATGAGCGCAAACGACGTGCTCATCGCGCCCGACCTGGGCGACATCTCGGCGAGCAAGTTCGATCGCTCGGCCGAGGCGGTCAGGATCGGCGAGCAGGCGACGCGCGCGATGGCCGACTCGCTCAAGCGCTACAGCCTGCCGCCGGAGCAGTACGCGGCGCTGCGTGCGACGCAGGTCGCCGAGGGCAAGGCGCTCGGCACCGTCGAGGAGATCCGCGTCGAAGGGCTGCAGCGCACCAACCCGGAGGTGCTGCTTGCCCTGGTCGAGAGCAAGCCCGGCGAGCCGCTGTCGGAGGAAAAGGTCGGCGCCGACCTGCGGCGCATCTACGG
>JBHJND010000361.1:0-5946 GCA_048497655.1 Caballeronia novacaledonica | reverse complement strand
GCAGGCGGCAGCGGTGCACCACTGCCCGGTCACGCTCGAGCTCGGCGGCAAGTCGCCGCAGATCGTGTTCGCCGACGCCGATCTGGAGGCGGCGGTGCCGGTGCTGGTCAACGCCATCATGCAGAACGCCGGTCAGACCTGCTCGGCGGGCAGCCGGCTGCTGGTCGAGCGGGCCGTGTACGACGAACTGCTCGGTCGGGTGGGCGCGGCGATCCACGCGCTGAAGGTCGGCCCGGCGCTCGACGACCTCGACCTCGGCCCGCTGATCCGCCGCTCGCAGCAGCAGCGGGTGTGGGACTTCCTGTCGCAGGCGCAGGCCGACGGCATCGCGGTGGCGGCGCAGGGGGAGATCGTCGACTCGGCGCCGGAAGGCGGCTTCTACCAGGCGCCGATGCTGCTGCGCGACGTGCCGCCGGCGCACGCGATCGCCCAGCAGGAGATCTTCGGCCCGGTGCTGGCGGCGATGCCCTTCGACGGCGAGGAGCAGGCGGTCTCGATCGCCAACGGCACGCCCTTCGGGCTGGTGGCCGGCGTGTGGACGCGCGACGGCGCGCGGCAGATGCGGCTGGCGCGGCGCCTCGCCTGCGGCCAGGTGTTCGTCAACAACTACGGCGCCGGCGGCGGCGTCGAACTGCCGTTCGGCGGCGTGAAGTCGAGCGGCTACGGGCGCGAGAAGGGCTTCGAGGCACTGCTCGGATTCACGCGGCTGAAGACCATCGCCATCAGGCACGGCTGAGCGCGCCGCAACGGCAACGCGAGGAGAGGACATGGGCACGGGAAGGCTGCAGGACAAGGTCGCCATCGTCACCGGGGCCGGCTCCGGCTTCGGCGAAGGAATCGCCGCGCGCTTTGCCGAGCAGGGCTGCGCGGTGATCGTCAACGACGTCGCGCGCGACGCCGGCGAGCGGGTGGCGACGGCGATCCGCAACCAGGGCGGCCGCGCGCAGTTCGTCTACGGCGACGTGTCGAAGTCGGCCGACGTCGAGCGGCTGCCGGCGGCGGCGCTGGAGCACTTCGGCGGCCTGCACATCGTCGTCAACAACGCCGGCACCACGCACCGCAACCAGCCGCTGCTCGGCGTGACCGAAGAGGAGTTCGACCGCATCTACGCGGTCAACGTGAAGAGCATCTACCTGACGGCGCAGCACGTGGTGCCGTACTTCCGCAAGGCGGGCGGCGGCGTCTTCGTCAACGTGGCCTCGACCGCCGGCGTGCGACCGCGGCCGGGGCTGGTCTGGTACAACGGCACCAAGGGGGCGGTGATCGTCACCAGCAAGGGCATGGCCGCCGAGCTCGGCCCCGACCGGATCCGGGTGAACTGCGTCAACCCGGTGATCGGCGAGACGGGGCTGCTGTCGCAGTTCATGGGCGTGCCGGACACGCCGGAGAACCGGCAGAAGTTCCTCGCCACCATCCCGCTCGGCCGCATGTCGAAGCCGATCGACATCGCCAACGCCTGCCTGTTCCTCGCCTCCGACGAGGCCCAGTTCATCACCGGCGCCTGCCTGGAGGTCGACGGCGGGCGCTGCGTGTAGCACGGCCGGCGATTTGGCATGATCGGCGGCGCGACGGCGCGACGACATCCGCGTCGCGCCCACCATGGAGAGTTGATGAATCTCGATCATACTTTTCGCGCCGCCGCGCTGGGACTGGCCGTCTCGCTGGCCACCGGCGGCGCCGCCCACGCGCAGGGAAGCTGGCACCCGTCCGCCTCGATCACGCCGCTGTACGTCGGCAATGCGGGCATCGACGGCGGCGGCGAATACAGCATGTTCGGCACCATCGTGCGCGCCGGCCTCACGCGCAGCACCGGCGGGCCCAACCTCGTCGGGGTGACCTTCAACTACGACTACCTCGACTACTCGTTCTCCAGCCCGGCGGCCTTCGGCGGCGTGGCGCCGTGGAACGTCGTGCAACGCTACGGCGTCGCCGCGCCGCTGATGTTCGGCCTCGCCGACGGCTGGCTGATGACCGTCATTCCGTCGGTCGACTGGTTCCGCGAGAACGGCGCCAGCGAGGGCGAATCGCTCACCTTCGGCGGCGTGCTCTCGGCGACACGCTTCTTCGCCGAAGGCAACCGGCTCGGGCTGGGCGTCGGCATCTTCCAGCGGCTGGAGAAGACGAGCTACTTCCCGCTGCTGCTGATCGACTGGAAGCTGTCCGATCGCTGGCGGCTCACCAACCCGCTGTCCGCCGGCCCCACCGGGCCGGCCGGCCTGGAGATCGACTACCGCCTCGACGGCGGCTGGAACCTCGGCCTCGGCGCGGCCTGGCGCACGACGCGCTTCCGGCTGAGCGAGACCGGGCCGGTGCCGAACGGCATCGGCGAGGAGCGCGGCTTCCCGGTGTTCGTGCGCGCCACCCGCAACTTCGGCAACGGCATCACGATGAACCTGTACGCCGGCGTGGTCACCGCCGGCCAGCTGCGGGTCGAGGACAAGAACGGCAACCCGCTGCGCGAGGTCGACGTCGACCCGGCGCCGCTGGTCGGCCTGACCCTCTCCGCGCGCTTCTGAGGCCCGGTCGCCGGGGCCTGCGCCTCACCCCGGCCCGGCCTGCCCGCCGCGCGGCACCACGCGCAGGCCGACCCGGCGGATGCGGCCGCCGGCGGCCTGCCGCACCGACAGGCACACCCGCCCCTCGCGCACGCTGTCGCCGACCGCCGGCCGGCCGTGCAGCCGCTCGCGCAGGAACTCGCCGATGGCCTGTTCCGCGGCGGCGCCGCCGGGCACCTGCATGCCGTAGTAGTCGCGCAGGTCGCCGAGCGTGGTCGATGCGTCGAGCGAGAACTCCTGCGCCGCCGGCGCCGGGGCGAACATCTCCTCGAGGTCAGCCACCGCCTCGTCGGGGGCGATCATCGCCACCACATCGCCGTCCTGCAGCGCCGCCGCGGCGAAGGCGCGCCCGTCGCGCACCACCTCGACCACCCGCACGCCCGGCGGCAGCTCGATGTCCTCGACCGCCTGCCCGGCAACGCGCGCCGACGGCAGCACGCGAAGCTGCACCAGCGCGTGCGGATCGTCGCGCGCCTCGATCGCCTCGCTCGACAGGATCGGCGAGCCGGCCGGCACCGTGACGCCGGCCAGCCGCGCCGCCAGCGGCAGGGTGGAGCCCTGCAGCAGCAGCGACAGCAGCACGGCGAAGAAGGTGATGTGGAACAGCAGCGAGGCGTCGGGCACGCCGGCCATCAGCGGGAACAGCGCCAGCACGATCGGCACCGCGCCGCGCAGGCCGACCCAGCCGATGAAGGCCACCTCGCGCCACGCGTAGCGGAACGGCCGCAGCAGCAGCGCCACCGCCAGCGGCCGCGCCAGCACGATCAGCCCGAGGCCGATCGCCAGGCCCTCCGGCGCCACGGCGCGCAGCCCGTCGACGCTGGCGAAGATGCCGAGGATCAGGAACATGCCGGCCTGCGCCAGCCAGGCCAGCCCGTCGCTGACGCGCAGCACGTCCTCGGTCACGTGCACGCGGCGGCGGGCGACGATCATGCCGGCGACGAAGATGGCGAGGAAGCCGCTTCCCTGCAGCAGGTTGGCGACGGCGAAGATCGCCAGCCCGCCCGACTGGATGAGCAGCGCGTACAGGCCCTCGGTCACGCGCACCCGCGCCACCACCTCGGCGAGCAGCAGGCCGAGCAGCCAGCCGCAGGCCAGGCCGACGCCGAGCTGCAGCACGAAGGTCGTGGCCATCGTCGCCAGCCCGGCGTCGGGCACGCGCAGCAGCTCGATCAGCGCCACCGTGAGGAACACCGCCATCGGGTCGTTGACGCCCGACTCGACTTCCAGCGTCGCGCCGACGCGCTCGTTCAGCCGCAGCCCGCCCGAGCGCAGCAGCGCGAAGACGGCGGCGGCGTCGGTCGAGCCGGCGATCGCGCCGAGCAGCAGGCCGGTGCGCCAGTCGAAGCCGAGCAGCAGCACCGCGAGCAGCCCGACCAGCGCCGAGGTGAGCAGCACGCCGACGGTGGCCAGCACCAGCGACGGCGCGGCGACCATGCGGAAGGTCGACATGCGCGTGCGCAGGCCGCCGTCGAGCAGGATCACCGCCAGCGCCAGGCTGCCGATCAGCGCCGCCGTCTGCGGTCCGAACAGCGCCTGCGGCGCGCCGGGCAGTTCGGTGGAGAACAGGCCGACGGCGAGGAACACCAGCAGCGCCGGCACGCCGAAGCGCTGCGACAGCGCCGACAGCAGGATGGCGACGAACAGCAGCGCGCCAGCGGCCAGCAGGGCTTCGTTGATGAACTGCATGGCCCGATTGAACCACGACCGATGCGACCGGCCGATTACGCAGCTGCCGCCCCGGACGCGTCCTTCGCCACGGCGCAGGCCGGGCCGATGTGCGGTGCCGGCGAGCCTGACCCCGGCCCGCGCCGGGGAGACAGCCGTGGCCTCAGGGCTCCGTCGCGCCCGGCGCCCCGCCGCGCTCGCCGGCAAAGGCGAGCGCGGCTTCGCGGAAGTACTCGCGCGCCGCGGCTTCGTCGCCGGTCGCCTCGGCGATGCGCGCCAGGGCGAGCGAGGTCTCGCCGCTCGGCGCAAGCCTGCGGCTGTCGGCCAGGAAGCCGCGCGCCTTGCCCCACAGCTGCTCGCGCTCGCACAGCAGGCCCAGCGCCCGCAGCAGCGTCGCGTCGTTGGCGTGCTCGCCGAGCCAGGCGCTGGCGCGCTCGATGCGGCTGCGGTACGGCGGCGCGTCGATGCGGCCGTACAACTCGACCAGCCGGCCGTCCCAGCCCTCCTGCAGTGCCGCCTCGATCAGCTCGGCGGCGACGTCGCCGCGGCCGGCCGCGGCCAGCAGCCGCGCCGCCTCGGCGGCCAGTTCCGGCCGCCGCAGCTCTTCGGTCGGGATGCGGCGGCACTCGGCGACGAGGTCGTCGGCATCGAGGCTGTGATCGGCCAGCCGGCCGCGATAGGCAGCCATCCGGAAGCCATGCGCCGAGGCCTCGTGCAGCGCCCGCCGCTTGCCGAGCAGGCGCACCCCCTTGAGCACCTCGTCCCAGCGGTGTGCCTGCGCGTTGACGCCGAGCGCGATGCGCGAGGCGTGGATGTGCCGGCCGCCGGAGCGCTGCATCTCGGCGATCGCCTCCTGCGCCCGCCCGGTCTCGCGCGTCTCGGTCCACATCTCGGCGCTGGAGACGAGCCGTGCCATCTGCACGCCGCGGTCGCCCTCGGCCTGGCGCAGCCAGTCGTCGCGCCGGCCGTACACCTGCATGCGGTGCGCCGCGCGCGCCGCCAGCAGCGCCGCCAGCGCGGCGTTCTCGGGCAAGGCCTGCGCATCGCGCGCCGCGCGCTCGACCCGCGCATAGCGGCCCTCGAGCAGCGCCAGCACGGCCAGGCGCAGCGCCCGCAGGCTGCCCATCACGTCGCGGCCGGCGCGGTAGGTGGCGACACGGCGCGGGAACTCGGCCAGCGCGTGACCGAGGCGCGCCAGCAGGTACACCGCCAGCAGCAGCAGCGCCAGCAGCAGCAGGAAGAGGTTCAGCGACAGGTCGATGCGGTACGGCGGCACGAAGATCGCCACGTTGCCGTCGTTGAACTGCGCCGCCAGCGCGGCGACGACGCCGAGCCCCGCCAGCACGAACAGCCAGAACAGCATCCGCATCGGCCGTGCCCCTCGGGCCTACGCTGCGCGAGCGCCGCCGCGCCTCATCGCCGCGCCCGCGCCGCGCGCACCGCGGCCTGGCTGTCGGCCAGCGCCGGCATGTCGGGCGCGAGCGGCACCGCGCGCAGCTGCCGCAGCGTCGCCGCCGCGCCGGCCGCGCCGGCGTGCCGGGCGTCGAAATACAGCGCCAGCAGCGTCTGCGCGTTGTCGATGTCGGCCTGGTAGAGCCGGTCGTTGCGCGCCAGCAGCGCCAGCCGAGCGCCGAGCAGCCGCAGCTTCAGCTGGCTGCGCACCAGCCTGCCCTGCTCGGCGTTGAGCAGCAGCGCCTCGGGCGTGCCGACTTCGTTGATCCGC
>JBHJND010000360.1:0-4976 GCA_048497655.1 Caballeronia novacaledonica | reverse complement strand
ATGTGCGGCATCACCACCAGGTCGATCGAGGCGCTGGCGAAAGGCAGCTCCTCGTAGCGGTTGATCACCGCCACCCTGGGGTGTTCGCCGTCGCCGTTGCAGATCCGCGCGTCGAGCAGCCGGTCGGAAGCGCAGAAGCGCAGCTGCATGCGGTTCTCGCGCAGGGCGTCGATCTCCGGCAGGCCGAGCTGAAGCGCGTGGTAGCCGAAGATGTCGGCGACGCAGGCGGCGAGGTGCTGCTGCTCCCAGGCTAGCGCGTAGCGGCCCGGCGGCGAGCGCAGGAAGGACGACAGCGCCCCGCCATCCGCCGCCCCGCTCGACGCCACCTCGGTCATGGCCGGCGGGCAGCGGCGCGCAGATCGCCGACAATCGGTCCGTTGCTCATCCGCACGCTGGTCCCAGAGACAGAGAAATGGCGCCCGACCTCGAGTTTGCCGTCGAGCCGATCCCGGCATTCACCGACAACTACCTGTGGCTGCTGGTGCGCGGCGCGGAGGCGGCCGTGGTCGACCCCGGCGACGCCACGCCCGTGCTGCAACGCCTGGCGCAGCGCAACCTCAGGCTGCGCGCCATTCTAGTCACCCATCACCACGGCGACCACGTCGGCGGCGTCGCCGAACTGGCGCAGGCCACCGGCGCGCGCGTCTACGGGCCGCGCGACGAGGCGATTGCGGCGCGCGAAGTGGCACTGGCCGGCGGCGAGCGGATCGACGTGCTCGGTGCGGCCTTCGACGTGCTCGCCGTGCCCGGCCACACGCTAGGCCACATCGCCTACCACGCGCCTTCGCTGCGGACGCTGTTCTGCGGCGACACGCTGTTCGCCGCCGGCTGCGGCCGCCTGTTCGAAGGCACCGCCGGGCAGATGAACGCGTCGCTCGCCCGACTGGCGGGCCTGCCCGCCGACACCCGCGTGTACTGCGCGCACGAGTACACGCTGGCGAACCTGCGCTTCGCGCTGGCGGTCGAGCCCGGCAGCGAGCCACTGCGGCGGCGGCAACTCGCGTGCGCCGCCCTGCGCGAGCGGGGCGAGCCGACCGTGCCGTCGACGATCGCAGAGGAACTGGCGACCAATCCGTTCCTGCGCTGCGAAGTGCCCGCGGTGCGGCGCGCCGCCGAGGCCCGCGCAGGACGCCCGCTGCCGGCTCCCGCGGCGGTGTTCGCTGTCCTTCGCGAGTGGAAGAACACCTTCTGAGTGGCCGCGCGCGGCCGTCCGCGCCTATACTCGCGCCGTTCTCCGAAGTGAAGCCGTGATGCCGAAGACGAAGCTCATCGGCCGCATCTTGCTGGCGCTGGCCTTCGCAGCCGTCGCGCCGATTGCGGCAGCACAGAACGCCGGCACCGCGAAGGGCTCGGAGTCGGTCGCCGCCTCGCTCGCCGGCACGGCCGCCGCGGCGACCCCGGCCACGCCCGATCCGCTCGGTACCCTGCTGACGAAGCTCTCCTCGGAGCACCCGGCGGACTCGGCGCGCCTGCAGCCGCTGCCGGCCTCCGACTCGAGCATCGACCTTTGGCAGCGCATCCGCCGCGGGTTCGCGATGCCCGACCTCGAGACGCGCAGCGCCGCCAGCAGCACGCGCTGGTACGCCGACAAGCCCGACTACTTCGGCCGCATGGCGGCGCGCGGCAACCTGTACCTGTTCCACATCGTCGAGGAGATCGAGCGGCGCGGCATGCCGACCGAACTCGCCCTGCTGCCGTTCGTCGAGAGCGCGATGCAGCCCGAGGCGCTGTCGAGCGCGCAGGCGGCCGGGCTGTGGCAGTTCATCCCCTCGACCGGCAAGCTGTACCAGCTGGAGCAGAACCTCTGGCGCGACGAGCGGCGCGACGTCCTCGAATCGACCCGCGCGGCGCTCGACTACCTGCAGAAGCTGTACGACGATTTCGGCGACTGGCACCTCGCGCTGGCGGCGTACAACTGCGGCGAGGGCTGCGTCGGCCGCGCCGTCGAGAAGGCGCGCGCGCGCCGGCGGTCGACCGAGTACGCCGACCTCGCGCTGCCGCGCGAGACGCTCGGCTACGTGCCGAAGCTGCAGGCGATCAAGAACATCGTCCGCGACCCGTCGGCCTTCGGCGTCGAGCTGCCGGCGATCCGCAACGAGCCCTATTTCGCCGTGCTGCGCAAGACGCGCGACATCGACATCGAGACGGCCGCCCGCCTGGCCGAGATGCCGGTGGACGAATTCCGCGCGCTCAACCCGTCGTTCAACCGGCCGCTGATCCCCGCCTTCGCGGGGACCGGCGCCGGCCAGGCCAACATCATGCTGCCGGCCGACCGCGCCGAGGTGTTCGTCGCCAACCTGGCCGCCTTCGAGTCGACCGGCCAGCCGCTGACCAGCTGGACCGCCTACACGGTGCAGAACACCGACACGGTGGAGGCCATCGCCGCCCGCGTCGGCGTCAGCGCCGACCACCTGCGCGAGGCCAACCGCATTCCGAGGCGGCACAAGCTGGCCGCCGGCTCGACCATCCTGATCCCGCGCGACGAGACGATGGCCGACGACATCGCGCCGGAGAAGCTCAACGCAGCGCTGTCGCTGGTGCCCGAGCGCAGCGGCCAGCGGATCATCACCTACCGGGTCCGTCGCGGCGACACGCTGGCCGGCGTCGCCCGCCGCTATGGCGTGAGCGCCGGCGAGATCGTCGAGATGAACCGCCTGCGCAGCCGCGAGCTGTTCGTCGGCCAGCGCCTGAACCTGGCGGTGGCCCCCGCCCCGGCCGCCAAGCCGGCCGCTCGCACCGTCGCCAGCACCCAGAAGACCGCCACGCGCGCGCGCTGATCGCCGCCGCGGGTACGATGCGGCCCGGCTCACGCACTCGTCCCAGAAAATGGCCTTCCTCTCCGGCAAGCGCATCCTGATCACCGGCCTGCTGTCGAACCGCTCGATCGCCTACGGCATCGCGCAGGCCTGCTACCGCGAGGGCGCGCAGCTCGCCTTCACCTACGTCGGCGAGCGCTTCCGCGACCGCATCCGCGAGTTCGCCGGCGAGTTCGGCTCCGACATCATCCTGCCCTGCGACGTCGGCGAGGACGCGCAGATCGATGGCGCGATCGCTTCCCTGCGCAGCCGCTGGGACGGCCTCGACGGCCTGGTGCACTCGATCGGCTTCGCCCCGCGCGAGGCGATCGCCGGCGAGTTCCTCGACGGCCTGACCCGCGAGAACTTCCGCATCGCGCACGAGATCTCCGCCTACAGCTTCCCGGCGCTGGCCAAGGCGGCGCTGCCGCTGCTCGAAGGCCGCACCGGCTCGCTGCTGACCCTGACCTACCTCGGCGCCGAGCGGGTCGTGCCCCACTACAACACGATGGGGCTGGCCAAGGCCGCACTGGAAGCATCGGTGCGCTACCTGGCCAACGACCTCGGGCCGCGCGGCATCCGCGTCAACGGCATCTCGGCCGGGCCGATCAAGACACTGGCCGCCAGCGGCATCAAGGGTTTCTCGCGCATGCTGGCCTTCAACGAGGCCAACGCGCCGCTGCGGCGGAACGTGACGATCGAGGAAGTCGGCAACGTCGCCGCCTTCCTGCTGTCGGACCTCGCCTCCGGCATGACCGGCGAGATCGTCCACGTCGACTGCGGCTTCCGCTCGGTGGCCTTCGGCCTGGCGGCCGTCGGGGTCGAGCCGGGCAGCGCCGGCTGATCGCCCGAACCCTTTGCGACGGGTGCGGCTCGAGCCGGACGAGGGCGTGAAGCGATGACGCACGCCGGCCAGCCGCGGGTGACGATCGTCACCCCATACACGGCGGCGGCGAACAACGGCAACTGGCACACCGCGGCCCGCTGGGCCTCGTTTCTCGGCCGCGCCTGCCGCGTCCGCGTCCTGCAGTCGTGGAACGGCGAACCCTGCGACCTGCTGATCGCGCTGCACGCCCGTCGCTCGGCCGACTCGATCCACCGCTTCGCCGACGCCCATCCGGACCGACCGCTGGTGGTGGTCCTGACCGGCACCGACCTGTATCGCGACCTGGCCGACAGCGAGGCCGCGCGCCGCTCGCTCGAAGTCGCCACGCGCCTGGTGGTGCTGAACGAGCTCGGGCCGCGCCGGCTGCCGCTCGAGGTGCGCGGCAAGGCCGAGGTCATCCTGCAGTCGGCGCCCCTGCTGCGAGCGGCAACCCGGCCGTCTTCGCCGCTCGAGGTCGCGGTGGTCGGCCACCTGCGCGAGGAGAAGAATCCGCGGCTCGTTTGGGCGCTGCTGCACCGGTTGCCGCCGGAGCTACCGCTGCGGATCCGCCATGTCGGCGACCCGCTGCAGCCCGACCTTGCCGACGAGGCGCGCGAGGCGATGCGCGACGCCCGCTACCGCTGGCTCGGCGGCCTGTCGCGGGCGCGGGCGCGCGAGGTCATCCGCACCAGCCACCTGCTGCTGCACCCCTCGACCATGGAGGGCGGCGCACAGGCAGTGATCGAGGCGGTGCGCTCGCACACCGCCGTGCTGGCCAGCGGCATCGACGGCAACGCCGGCCTGCTCGGCGAGGACTACGCGGGGCTGTTCACCGAGAACGACGTCGACGCGGCCTGCGAGCTGGTGCTGCGCGCAGCGCGGCAGCCGCGCTTCCTCGATCGCCTGCGCCGGCAATGCGAGCGGCGGGCGCCGCTGTTCAGCCCCGAACGCGAACGGGCGAAGGTGCTGGGCCTTGTGGATAATTCCCGGCTTCGATCACAGCGAACAATCCGATGAACGCCCCCGAGGCACAAACCCTGCGGCTCACTTCCTTCTCGCACGGCGGCGGCTGCGGCTGCAAGATCGCGCCGGGCGTGCTGAGCGAGATCCTCAAGGGTGCCGGCGGCGCGATCCCGCCGGCGCTGCTGGTCGGCATCGAGACGGCCGACGACGCGGCGGTGTACCGGCTGAACGACCAGCAGGCGCTGATCGCCACCACCGACTTCTTCATGCCGATCGTCGACGATCCGTACGACTTCGGCCGCATCGCCGCCACCAACGCCATCTCCGACGTCTACGCGATGGGCGGCACGCCG
>JBHJND010000359.1:0-3864 GCA_048497655.1 Caballeronia novacaledonica | reverse complement strand
TCAGGGCAAGGATGCGGCGCCGGTCACCTGCCGGCGCCGATTTCCTCTTGCTGGCGTGTTGCGCGGACTCAGCCGGGTCCGGCTCCCGGCCCGCGGCCGCCGCCCGGCCCCGGTCCGTAACCCGGTCCCTGGCCCGGGCCGCGGCCCTGCTTGCCGCCCTCGCCGCCGGCGAAGCGCGGTCCCACGGCATACTGTTCGAACGTCGTCTTCTGCTCTGGCGTGAGCGTGGCGACGAGCGACTTGCGCAGGCCGTTTATTTCGTCGGCCGCCTGCGCCCGCTGCTTCATCATCGCGACGCGCTGGTCGGCGAGCGCCTGCGGGTCGGTCTGCTGCTGCATGGCCTTGCGCATCTCGAAGTGCGCCTGCGCTTCCGACTTCACTTTCGCCTCGTAGGCGCTCCATGCGGCGATCTGGTTCGGCTGCAGCTTCAGTGCCTCCTTCAGGGTGCTGAGCCGGGTCTGCAGGCGCTCCGCATGGGCCGCGGGATCCTTGGGCGGCCCGCCCATGCCCATGCCGCCACCCTGCGGGCCGGGGCCGTAGGCGAGTGCCGCCCCCGCCGCGGCAAACAGTCCGACGATTGCGATTGAAAGGATCGACCTTCTGGCTTGCATTGCGTTCTCCTTCGCGTGACTGGTTGATTGCCAGTCTCCGAGCCGATCGTGCGCCAGATGCGCCGGCGCGTGGCCGGTCAGATGTAACCCGCCATTGCTTCGCCGGCGGACGGTCACAGATCGAAACGAAAGTTGCCTGCGACCGACAGCGGCGTGGTGCGGGGAAAAGAAAGCCGGGCTGCCAGAGGCAGCCCGGTGTGGCGCGGCGCGGGGAGGAGGGAACGGCGCCTGGGGGAGTCTTCCTCTGCCGCAACCTGCGCAGGAAGCGGCGAGGAAGCCAAGGTACCCGAGCGGCGGCGGCTTCGGCGGCGGCCCTTGTAACCCCACGTTGCAGCGGCGGGCGGCAGAAACACTTGGTCACCGGGCCGGTCGCGGCAGGCACGTTCGTTAGGGGAAAACACGAGCCCCGGGACGCCGCGCGGCGCGCCGCGGTATTGATGCGGCGCAGGCTCCTTGCACGAAGCGTCCTGTAAATTCGCGGACTGCGTGCGTGACCGGCTCGCCGCCGGCTCGCAGCTGCGGTGGCCGGCCGGGCCGTCGCTCGGTCGGCCGCAATCCTTTCTGACAGGAGAATCGCCAATGAAGTCGTTTGTGATCGCCGCGCTGGCCGCGACCAGCCTGCTGGTGGGTGGCGTCGCCCACGCCTCGGCCGACAAGGCCACTTCCGCTGGCTGCATGAAGTGCCACGACGTCGAGAAGAAGAAGATGGGCGCCTCGTTCAAGGACATCGCCGCCAAGAACAAGGCCAACAAGGACTACGCCGACGCGGCGACGAAGAAGATCACCTCGGGCAGCGGCCATCCGAAGTCGGCGGCCAGCGAGGCCGACGTCAAGGAGATCATGGTCTGGGTGATGACCCTCTAGGCGGTCACGCCAGGCGATACCGGGGCCGGCGAATCGCCGGCCTCTTTTTTTGTCACAGGCACCGTAACGCCGGCACGCCGATGTGGCGCTCGAGCCAACGCAAGCTTGTCGCTCGACAGGACTGCTCCACGCTGTTGCCGGTCGCGCCGACCCCGTTGATCCACGTCAACCTGCGCCAGAGGGCCGCGTGTCATTTTCGCGGCATCGCGTAACGCGACAGGCGCCGGAACATCTGCGCGGCCACGAGCTCGCGTGAACCCGGCGCTCCCTCGGCACAACTGACGAGCTCCGATGAAACCCGCCGCAATGCTTCGCGCGCTGTTCCTCGTCCTTGCCTTCGGCCTGGCGAGCGCAACGAGCGCCAAGACGGCGGCTGCGCCGAAGAAGGAGGCGCCGCCGGCCGACCCGAACGAAACCTGCCTGATGTGCCATGCCGATGCCGCGGCCAAGGGGGCCGGCGGCAAGTCGATCGCCGTCGACATGGCGGTGTTCGGCAAGTCGGTGCACGGCGAGATGCAGCTGAAGTGCGTCGACTGCCACAGCGACGTGTCGGTCGACAAGCTGCCGCATCCGGAGAAACTGAAGCCGGCGGCCTGCGGCAGCTGCCACGACGAAGCGGTCAAGACATACACCGGCACCGCGCACGCGAAGGCGCGCGACAAGGGCCAGGGCATGGCGGCCACCTGCCACGATTGCCACGGCTCGCACGACATCAAGCGGTCGAAGGACCCGGCGTCGAGGACCGCCTTCGCCAACATCGAGGCCACCTGCGGCGCCTGCCACGGCAACGACAAGATCGTCGAGCAGGCGCACATGCCGGGCGGCAACATCCAGGCCAAGTACCACGACTCCATCCACAACCAGCTGGTCGAGGGCAAGACCGCCTACAACAAAGCGGCGCCGACCTGCACCTCGTGCCACGGCGCGCACAACATCCAGCCGAAGTCCGAGCCTGACAGCCGGGTGTCGCGCGCGCACGTTCCGGACACCTGCGGCGGCTGCCACCAGCGCGAGAAGACCGTGTTCCTCAAGGGCATGCACGGGCAGATCCAGCAGGCGGGCAACGCCGCGGCGCCGGTGTGCATCGACTGCCACGGCGCGCACACCGTCAAGCGGGCCAGCACCCCGGACTGGCAGAACGCGGTGGTCGGCTCCTGCGGCAACTGCCACGACGACAAGATCACCAGCTTCCGGCTCACCTACCACGGCAAGGTGACCACGCTCGGGCCGGCCTCGGTCGCCACCTGCGCCTCCTGCCACGGCGCGCACGACGTGCGGCCGGCCGCCGACCCGCTGTCGCCGGTCAACCCGGCCAACGAGCTTGCAACCTGCCGCAACTGCCACCCCGGTGCAGGCCCGCAACTGGTCAGCTGGGACCCGCATCCGCAGCCGAAGAACAAGGAGCGCAGCCTCCTCGTCTACTACACCAACATCTTCATGGAGTTCCTGCTGGCCGGCGTGTTCCTGTTCTTCGGCTTGCACACGGTGCTTTGGGCCTACCGGTCGTTCCGCAACATGGCGCAGCGCCGCAAGGGCGGCGGGCACTAGGAGAAAGACAGAGATGCCAAGTTCCGCCACCCTGCCGATCGGCCAGGCCGCCAGCCGGCCGCAGACGGCCGCCAGTCGCTACTACCGTCGCTTCGGCCTGTTCGAGCGCGTGCTGCACGCCGGGCTGATGTTCAGCTTCGTCGGCTGCGCGCTCAGCGGCCTGCCGCTGCTGTTCCCGTATACCGGATGGGCCAAGACGCTGGCCGGGTTCATGGGCGGCTTCCACGGCGCGGCCGCCGTGCACCGCTTCTGCGCGGCGATCATGTGCGTCGTGTTCGTCGTCCACATCCTGCAGTTCCTCTGGATCGGGCTGAAGAAGGGAACCCTGCTGTCGGTGCTGTGGGGCCCCAATTCGCTGATGCCCCAGGGCAAGGACATCGTCGACATCTGGCAGCACATGAAGTACTTCCTCGGCAAGGGGCCGCGGCCGCAGTTCGACCGCTACACCTACTGGGAGAAGTTCGACTACATGGCGGTCTTCTGGGGGATGTTCATCATCGGCGGCTCGGGGCTGCTGCTGTGGTTCGCCATTCCGTTGAGCTCGTTCGTGCCGGGCTGGGTGTTCAACATCGCCACCCTGGTGCACGGCGAGGAGGCGCTGCTGGCGGTCGGCTTCATCTTCACCATCCACTTCTTCAACGGCCACCTGCGGCCGGAGAAGTTTCCGATGGACATGGTGATCTTCACCGGGCGGCTCTCCGAGCACGAACTGCGCGAGGAGCGGCCGCTGGAGTACGAGCGGCTGCGGCGCGAAGGTCGGCTGGCGGCGATCGAGGCCACGCCGCCGACCGCGGGCGTGCTTGCCTTCGGCAGGCTGGTCGGCGGCACGGCGCTGGTGCTT